>NZ_JBYNRX010000074.1:0-105456 GCF_057785375.1 Roseiflexus sp. | reverse complement strand
GCTGATCGGGTTCGCCAATCTGACGGTGCAGGAGCGCGAGGAGTTGGCGGCGGTGATGCAGTCGCTGGTGAGCGGGATCGACCGCACGCTGAAGGAGATCGGGCAAACGGTGAAGACCGTCTCCGGCGTGGCGCTGCCGTTCGACAGTATGCTCGACGATAATGAGGATATTCGCGATGTGCTGGAGTATATCGGTGATACGCTGGTCAATACGTCGATGAGCTCAGAGGAGAAGACGCAGCCCGATCAGACCGCTCTTCAGCCATCGCGTGCAGAGCGTGAATCTCGCAGTCGCGCACCGCACACCGATCCGCGGGAAGCCGCTTATTATCAGAGCCGTCTCCGCACCCGGCGCCTCCAGCACAACGATGAAGATGAGGAAGATGAGTAAGGACGATGTCGCATCTTCCCGACGCTGACGGAACCCTCTCGGAACAGGATCTGTACGAGTATGCCGACATGCTGACGCTGCGGCTCTACCACGATCTTGGTCGTCGCAGCTATCTGCTGAGTCGTCAGGATATCATTGAACTCATTCATCCGTATGTCGCGCACCTCGACCGCCGCGACCGCCGTGCGCTCTCCTGGCTGGTGTGGAACCTGCTGCAGGAAGGCGCCGAAATTGAGTACGAGATCGACCAGGCATGACCACCGGACGCACCGGTATCCTTGGCGGTTCGTTCGACCCGATCCACTACGGGCACCTGGCGATTGCCGAGGAGGCGCGCGTCGTTCTTCGGTTGCAGCGCGTTCTGATTATTCCGGCAGGCGAACAACCGCTTAAGCCCGGCGGCAGTGTGGCTTCCTCAGTCCATCGCCTTGCCATGGCGCGCCTGGCATGCGCCAGCAATCCTTTCTTCGAGGTCTCCAGCATCGAGATCGATCGCCCTGGTCCGTCGTACACGTATGTCACGCTGCAGATCCTCCACGATCAGGGGTTCGATGACCTCTACCTGATCCTTGGCGCCGACTCGGTGGCCGACATGCCGCGTTGGCATGAGGTTCGACGCATCCTGAAACTGGCGCGGATCGTCGGCATGTCTCGCCCTGGCGCCTCCTTCGATCCGGCGCATCTGTCGCAGATTCTTCCTGGATTGATGGAACGCCTGATCGTGATCGATGGTCCGCGCCTTGATATCTCCAGCACCGACCTTCGCCTGCGCGTCGCACAGGGCAGACCCATCCGCTACCAGACTCCCGACGCCGTCGTCGCCTATATTGAGACGAATGGATTGTATCGATAACTGTTCGCCTTTGCGTCAGCCGCATCCATGGACGAACTGCTGAGGATTGCAACATCGTGGGAGCTGCGCCTCGATCAGCGTCAGATCGAGCGATTTGCCCGCTACAGCGCCGAACTTCGCGCCTGGAATACGCGCGTCAATCTCACGTCGATCACCGATGAGCGCGAGATCATTCTTCGCCATTTCCTCGACTCGCTGCGTTGTGCGTTGAGTTGGGGCGATACGCCTTCCCGTTTGATCGATGTCGGCAGTGGGGCGGGATTTCCAGGGTTGCCGCTCAAGATCCTGCATCCGGAATTGCACGTCATCCTTGTGGAAAGCGTTGGCAAGAAAGCGGCATTCCTCGAGCACGTCGTTGCGACGCTCGCTTTGCGCGACGTGACTGTGGTCGCTGCACGCGCCGAACTCGTGGGACACGACCCGCAGCACCGTGAGCAGTATGATGTCGTTACTGCACGCGCCGTGGCGGAACTGGCGACGCTTGCCGAATACTGTCTCCCCCTCTGTCGCATTGGCGGACGGGTCCTGGCGCCCAAGGGGAGCGATATTGACGACGAGGTTGCACGTGCGCGCGTCGCTATAGCTCGACTCGGCGGGCAGGTGATCGGCGTCGAGCCGGTGGAGATACCCGGCGTTGAACCACGGACCCTGGTGGTCATTGCCAAAATTGCTCCTACGCCTGCCGCCTACCCGCGCGCCGTCGGTATTCCTGCGAAACGCCCCATCCGGTGAGCGCGAAACACGCGGATCATATCACACGGAGGCACAAAGGCGCAGAGTGTGGGGAACAGCATTTCTCATACCAGGTGGCGTTCAGTCCGACACGATGTTCGCGCGTGCGTTGGGCAAGGCGCAACGGTCAACGCGCACCGGCAGTCCAGCGTTGTGGACGCATGACTGCGCAGCGGCGTCAGCAGCCCCGGCGGGGCTTTCACGTGCGGTGAGCGCCGTCGAACCGCGTGCGGTGAGCGCCGTCGAACCGCGTCCTCAGCGAGGGCTTCAGCCCGCAGCGCGCCGGGTGCGCAGCGGCAGCAGCAGCCCCGGCGGGGCTTTGATGTCCTCAACGAGGGCTTCAGCCCGCAGCGCGCCGGCAGTATGGTGCAAATGACCGCGCATTAGTATCACAATGCCGGCGCCCGATGGCAGGGTGCCGGCTTCGACCCGCTCAGTCCGCGCAAGACTGCACAATGGTTCGTGCAGTGTTCATGGCGCTGCAAGAAAGGTTCTGTTCCGGGCATCTCCCGCAACCGCCACCGTTGTCCAGTCCTAACCAGAACGCACTGCTACCTGATCGGCGCTGATGTACCCTTCGGTCAGCAGTAGTGCGATGCCGCCGCCATCCAGTCGATCGTCCCGTGCAGTCAGGGTGATGCTGGCGCCGTCGGGAGCGTGGATGACTGCGCTCAAATCATGGCCAGCCACGCGCAGATCAAACGTGTATGGTTGGTCATAGGTCCAGGTGAACGGCGCTTTGGCGAGCGGTGTGATCCCATCGAGCGCACGCACCAGTTGCACTGCGCCCGCCCCGTTAGCTCTGTGTATCAGTAGAAGCGCATAGTAGCGGCGCATACCCTGCACGCGCGCCCCTATGCCAAAGGCTTCCGCCAGGTGCGGCGTCACGGTTGCACCGACGCGGTAATTGCGCCACTCGCGCGCCCCCTGGATCAGTAGCCCCGTGCCCTCGTTCTGAATCAGGCGGTAGGGTGTATCAGCGCCTTGCTCGTATCCATCGACGCCATTCACCCAGGCGCGACGCCGCATATCGCCGCCGCCCGCCGGTTTGCCGAATGTCGTCTCTGGCGCACGTTCCCAGGACAGATAGTCGAGGTACACCGTTCCATGGCCGCGACCGCGCAGTTCGATGCCGACCGCTGCAATCGGCTGACCGCCGGTCTCTGGTGCGCGCCAGGCAAAGACGTGTTCTGAACCCGGCGTCAGCGTCGTTACGTCACCATATTTCCGAATGAGTGCATCACACGAGTCGTAGACCATCAGGTAGAGACAGCACTGCACCGGCGAGGGGTTAGCGCTATCGGCACATACGAGCGCCTGGATGTGCTGATCCGGATACAGCGTCGGGGAGGCGAGTATAGCATAGCCAGGCATGTGTCGCGTATCAGGCGGCAGAAACGTGGCAGTCGCCGCTCGTGCTGTGCATCCCGGCGCGAGATGACGATAATGGAGCGCCAGACTCCGGTTTCCGTGCATGCTATGGCCAGCGACGTTTTCGATGCGCAACGTCCCTCTGGCATCGGCGCTGTCGTCAACAACAAACCCCCTGGACGCTTCCCGGCAACTCGAAGTGGAAGCGTGCGGCGTGCTTCGGCGCCAGCGGCGCCTCACCTGCCAGCGCCCTGCCGATGTTGACGACGGCATACGTCTCACGTACCGCATCGGTCACTGCCCGCCCGCCGTCGGCAGTCGGCAGATACAGCCGATCCGCCACCGGACCACGCCAGTCAGGACCGGCGTCGATGCCTGCCAGCCCGTTTTTGATCCCTAACAGGCAGCCGACGTTGCCGGCGTTGCAGTCGGTATCCCAGCCAGCAGTGGCTGTGATCATGAGCGACTTCTGAAAGTCATCGTCGCCGTAGAGCAGCCCCGACAGAATCAGTGCGTGATTGGGGACGATGTGGCAGTTGCCTGGATAGCGATCATACCCATACCGTGCCACGATCTGCTCACGCGCAGCGCGCCAGTCGGGAAAGCGGGCGCGCCACTCGCACAGGTCGGCAATCAAGCGGAAAATGGTCGATTCTTGCGGAATACACCTGACAGCGGCATCGATCAGCACGTTCAGATCACGCTCGACGAATGCCAGTGACTCTATCGCTGCAATCAACCTGTGCGCCGTAGATCGCCTCGCCATCGTGACTGACCGAGGCGGCGCGACGCGCCAGGTCGGCAGCCAATTCCGGGTCGCCGGGTGCAACCATTGCCCAGCCGTCGATGAAAATCTGCGCGCCAATTTGTTCAGCGACCACCCTCCCGTTCAGCGCCGCCGAACCGCTGTGAGGCGCGGCTATCCCGCGTTTCAGGCGCAGAAATGCCGTATGTTCGGTCGAACGCCCCATACCGCCCCACCAGAGAATGGCGCGATTCTCGATGATATAGTTGAGCCAGGTCTGTCCAATTTGCGCCGGGGAGAGTGCGCGTGTGGCGCCGTAATCCGGCAGCGCTCGCAAAAAGGTGAATGTGCCGGAAATGTCATCATCGGTCACAATCAACGGCACGCCACGCCGTTCGTGAACATAGTGCCAGACTTCGCCCAACTCCGCCATGATCCGGTCATACGTCCATCCCTCGAACGGACGTCCCAGGTAAACACCGATGATCTTCCCCAGCACGCCCGCGTAGACGCGCTCAACATAGTCGGCAGGAAGCGGCATGATACAACCTCTTCCTAGCCATTGCGGCGCATGAAATCGGTCATAAACGCCGCCAGCGCATCGCACCCTTCCTGTCCCATCGCGTTGTAGATCGACGCACGAATGCCGCCGACCGACCGGTGCCCTGCCAGTCCGACCATGCCCTGCGCGGTCGCTTCGGCAACGAACCGCTTCTCCAGCGTTTCGTCCAGCAGGCGAAAAGTGACATTCATCAGCGAACGATGCTTGGGATCGGCATGCCCACGATAAAACCCGCCGCTCTCGTCGATCACGCGGTACAGCGTCGCCGCCTTACGCCGATTGCGCTCCTCAATGGCGGCGAGTCCACCCTGCTCCTCGATCCATGCAAGCACCAGGTTCACCATGTAGACCGCGAACACCGGCGGCGTGTTGTAGAGCGAGCGGTTTTTCGCGTGCGTGGCATAGCGCAACATCACCGGCAGATGTGCCGACGCGCGCTGGAGGAACGCATCACGAACGACTACAATCGTGACCCCTGCCGGTCCGAGGTTTTTCTGGGCGCCGGCGTAGATCAGCGCAAAACGATGCATTTCGAGCGGGCGCGAGAGGATGTCGCTGCTCATATCGGCGACCAGCGGCACATCCCCCACGTTGGGCCAGGCGTGCCACTGCACGCCCTGGATCGTCTCGTTGCTGGTGATGTGGACATACGCCGCCTTGGGATCAAGCGTGACATCCGCCTGAGATGGCACGCTGCGATAGCCTGTTTCGGCGGTGCTGGCAGCCACCCGCGTCTGCCCGACGCGCAATGCTTCCTCATACGCCTTTTCCGCCCATGCGCCGGTAAGCACGTAATCCGCCGATGCACCTGGCGGCAAGAAATTGAGCGGCAGCATGGCAAACTGCATGCTGGCGCCGCCCTGCAGGAAGAGCACATGGTACTCCTCGCCGACACCGAGGAGACGTTTGAGGCGTTCCGTCGCTTCGGCGTTGATCGCCTCGTATTCAGGCGAACGGTGGCTCATCTCGAGGATCGACATCCCGCGACCCTGGTAGTCGCGCAGTTCACGCTGCGCGCGATCCAGCACGGGCGCAGGGAGGATCGCCGGACCGGCGTTGAAATTGTAGATGGCGCTCATATGGTATGCCTCCTGATAGTTCCTGGAACAACCACAGTGTAGCATATGCCTCTAATACGTTCGTTGGTTGCGACACTGTCTTGCATATTCCCGCTAGAGTCCGATGCTGCTTGACAACCGGCAAAACACTGATACTCTTCTGACAGAGATTTTACACCATCTCAGATGGGGAGTAGCCTTCCACTCTTTGCGTGGAACTGAGCGTCGCCAGTACGGCTGAAACGCCGTGATGGTCTCGCTTTTTGGTGTGCACGAGATCTGACAGCTGGAGGGCAAACCATGGATTAGGTTACGACTCTGCTGATGCTGGCGACAGGGCTTGCGCTGCTCGCGGCAGGTGGTGAGTTGCTGGTGCGAGGGGCGTCAAGCGTTGCGGCGGCCTTCGGCATCTCGCCGCTGGTGATTGGTCTGACGGTGGTCGCCTTCGGGACAAGTTCGCCAGAAATGGCGGTGAGCATCCAGGCTGGTCTGTCGGGCGACCCCGACATCGCCGTCGGCAACGTGGTGGGATCGAACATCTTCAATGTGCTGTTTATTCTGGGCGTCTGCGCCCTCATTCTGCCGCTGGTCGTCTCGCTGCGCCTGGTGCGGCGAGAGACGCTGATCATGGTGGGTGTGTCGATCCTGTTGCTGTTGCTCTCTCTCGACAGGAGGATCGGCTTTCTCGATGGCGCCCTGCTCTTTGCAGGGATCGTGGTCTACATTGTCTGGTTGATCGTGCAGAGTCGCAAGGAGACAGCGGCACGTGCGGCAGTTGCGGATGCGACAACCATCGACGCCATCGCGGGCAAGAGTCCGCTCTGGCTCGGCGGGGCGGCGGCAGTGGCGGCTCTGGCAACCGCTGGCTATGTTCTGGGATGGTTCAGCATAGTAGTAACTGGCTTCGTCGTCGTGGGCGCCGGGCTCTTCATCGCTGGCTCGCTCTTTGGCAAGGGCGGAACGACGAAAGGCGGCGACATCGCTCATCAGGTCGGTTTCATCGCGGCAGGGCTCGGCGTTCTGGCGCTCGGATCTGACTACCTGATCGCCTCATCCACAAGCATTGCCCGCACCTTTGGCGTAAGCGACGTGATCATTGGACTGACAATCGTCGCCGCTGGCACCTCGTTGCCCGAGGTAGCCGCTTTGATCATCGCCACCATTCGTAAGGAGCGCGACATCGCTATTGGGAACGTCGTTGGCTCGAACATTTTCAACATCCTTGGCATCATTGGACTATCGGCGATGGTTACTCCGGGCGGGCTCAGTGTTCATCCGCTCATTATTAGATTTGACATGCCAGTAATGATTGCTGTGGCGGTGGCCTGTCTGCCGATCTTTTTCACTGGCTTCGCCATTGCCCGCTGGGAGGGCGTTCTGTTCCTGGGCAGCTACATCGCCTACGTGCTCTTCCTTATTCTGGTCGCTACCCGCAATCCAGCATTGGAGACCTTTACCAACGCGATGTTGCTGGCGTTGCCGCTGATCGCCGCAACCCTGATCTGGACCAGCGTGCAATTCTTCCGCACCTGGCGCAACACCCGCTCGTCAAAGAGTGGAAGTTAAGGTAACTGTTCACGGTTGAGAGAAACGATGCCGCTCCTCAGGATGCCAGGGCGTTTTTTGATCAACTGGCGAAAAAGTCCGGCAAAATATGCGGGTGAGAGCACATGTCGCCCGGTGGCGCGGTGCGCCGACCCGCCCAGCGACGAAGGTCGCAGGCTGCGAGCAGCGCCCCCCGCCGGGCCTGGTGTGCTCCTGCACCAGGACACGCCGCGCTTGCCTGCAGCGTCTTGCCCAAATGCGGCTTTTGACAATGCGTGAGTGAAGCCTGCACCAGGACACGCCGCGCTTGCCCGCAGCGTCTCCCGCGAGCGCGGGCAGCCCCGCAGGGGCTTGGGCGTCCTCAGCGAGGGCTTCAGCCCGCAGCGCCCCTCTCGCCCGGCGGCTGAAGCCGCAGGCTACGGCGGTTCCCAACAAACCAAAACAGCGCTCCATCTCTCTACTTGACAACCGGAATAATCGGCGCTATGATTACCTTCGCTATGAATCAGACGCCTGACAATCTGCGTACACTGCGTCGCTTCCGTCGTCCGGGTCATGCCGGTCTGGAGGGTTAGCCGCGCGTGCGCAGCACGAGTGCATCGGGCAAGAGAAGCGTCAGCGTGATGATCCACCCTTCGGACAAAAATATAGTCCGAAGGGCTTTTCTTTGGAGGGCGCATGATCCGCGTCGGCATTTTTGGCGCAACTGGGTATGCCGGGTATGAATTGCTCCGCTGGCTGCGACGACATCCGGAAGTGCGCGTTGTGTTCACCGCCTCCGAGTCGTCGGCTGGGGCATCGCTCGCTGATGTCGTGCCTGGTCCCCTCGATGCACCGCTGGTTGCGCCCGATGATGCACCGCTCGGCGATGTCGATCTGGTCTTTCTGGCGTTGCCACACGGCGCTGCGGGAACGATGGCGCGGCGCGCGCGCGCGGCTGGTGTGCGGGTGATCGATTTCTCCGCCGATTTTCGCCTGACCACGCCTGAAGCCTATCGACGCTGGTATGGGCATGACCATCCGGCGCCTGAGTTGCTGCCGGCGCCCTATGGCTTGCCGGAACTCAACCGTGAGGCGCTGCGTGGCGCTGCGCTGATTGCCAACCCCGGCTGCTACCCGACCGGCGTGCTGCTGGGGGTTGCGCCACTCCTGATGGCGGGCGCATTGACCGATCCGCTGATCATCGTCGATGCCAAGTCGGGGGTGTCGGGCGCAGGGCGCGCGCCGAAGCAGAATACGCACTTCGTCGAGGTGAACGAAAATCTCGCGCCATACAATATTGGGCAGGTCCACCGGCATGTCGGTGAAATGCTCCAGGAAGCGCAGCGGATCGCGCGCGGCGTAGCGCCGGAGATCGTGTTCACGCCGCAGTTGCTGCCGGTGAGCCGCGGCATCCTGAGCACGATCTATCTGCGCATCCCGGACGACTGGAGCGAAGATCGGGTGCGGACGCTGTACCGCGAGCAGTACGCTGGCGAACCGTTCGTGCGGGTGTTGCCGGCGGGCGCGCTGGCAACCCTGGCGCACACGACGCACACCAATGTCTGCGCCATCTCGCTGACCCTGGCGCGCCCCGGATTGCTCATCGTCGTCTCCAGTGAAGATAACATGGTCAAAGGTGCAGCCGGTCAGGCGATCCAGAATATGAACCTGATGTTCGGGCTGGACGAAACAACCGGGTTGGCGTAAGGGTCGAGGCGAGAGGCGAGAGGCGAGAGGCGAGAGGTGAGAGGCGAGAGGTGAGAGGCGAGAGGCGAGAGGTGAGAGGCGAGAGGGGAGCGTTGAAAGCGCAACGATACACAAATGCGCAGCAGCTGCAAAGCCCGCCTGCGCGGGCTGCACCGGGCGATGCCGGATGATGTGCTCAAAAACCATTGCTATAAAAAGGCTTAACCACCAAGGACACGAAGCGCACGAAGGTAAATAAACATGAAGTGCATTTCCTTTGTGTCCCTTTGTGACCTTCGTGGTTGCCGCTTTTTGCAGTGAAGTCATATATTGTACAAATGACCGCGCATTAGTACCAGTTCTCGGTTCTCAGTTCTCGATTCTCAGTTCTCAGTTCTCGGTTCTCAGTTCTCGGTTCTCAGTTCTCGGTTCTCAGTTCTCGGTTCTCGGTTCTCAGTTCTCAGTTCTCAGTTCTCAGTTCTCAGTTCTCGGTTCTACAGGAGAGAGGAGATGACAGACCTGAACGATCACCAACCAACGCTGGTGATCAAAGTCGGCGGCAACGAACTCGACGACACAGCGTTCGTTGGCGAGCTGGCGCGTATCGTGGCTGCGCTGCGTCCGTATCCCGTTTTGGTGCACGGCGGCGGTAAAGAAATCGGCGTTTTGCAGGAAACGCTCGGCAGCACCCCCCGGTTTGTCGGCGGGCTGCGCTACACCGATGCAACGGCGCTGACCGCTGCGGAGATGGTGTTGTGCGGTAGCGTCAGCACCCGCCTGGTTGCGGCGCTCATTGCTGCCGGCGCCGATGCGATCGGCATCTCCGGCGTGGATCGCGGTCTCATCCGGGTGGTGAAACAAGAACATCCGGCGGGCGATCTGGGGCGCGTCGGACGACCAACCGCCGTGCGGCGCGAGGTGCTCGCTGAGTTGCTCGGGCACGGCGTCATTCCTGTCATCGCGCCGATTGCGCTGGGGTCGGACGGACCATACAATGTGAACGCCGATGAAGCGGCAGGCGCCGTCGCCGCTGCTCTCGGCGCCGACGAGGTCGTCTTTGTGACCAATGTGCCGGGAGTGCTGGTGAATGGCGATGTGATGCGCCTGCTGACGCGCAGCGACATTGAACGGCTGATCGCCGATGGGACCATCAGCGGCGGGATGATTCCCAAAGTGCGCGCGGCGCTCACGGCGCTTGACGCCGGTGTGCGCGCCGCACGTATTACCAATCTGGAAGGCATGCTCGAACACGGAACCACGATCGTCACGGAAAGGAAACCACACGAATGACCGTACACGTCCGCGAATCGCAGGTCTTTGTCGTGCCGCCGCGCGCGCCGGACATCATTGTGCGCCGCGCTGAAGAGGACGATGTTGACGCCATTGTTGCGATTGTCGCTGAGAATGCCCGTCAGGGTCATCTGTTGCCGCGCAGCGCCGATAACATCCGCGCCACGTTGTCGTCGTGGCTGGTGGCGGAGGTGGATGGCAATGTTGCAGGCATCGGCTCGTTAGTCCAGATGAGCCCAACATTGGTCGAAGTGCGTTCGCTGGCGGTTCTGCCTGCGTATCGCGGGCTGCGTATCGGGCAGGCGATTGTCCGCGGATTGGTGGAAGAAGCGCAGCGTCGCGGGTTTCCAAAGGTGTTTGCGCTGACACGCGCCGTTCCTTTCTTCGAGAAACTGGGTTTTCGCATTACTTCGAAAGAGGACTTCCCTGAAAAAGTCTGGCAGGATTGTGCGATTTGCCCGCTTCAGCATGCGTGTGATGAAACGGCGGTGGTGGTTGAGTTTGAGGGGTGAAAGAGGTCTGGCATGAAACAACGCACACCCGCGATGCTGGCGCTGGAGGATGGCACGATCTGGCACGGATATGCCTTGGGGGCGATTGGCGAGCGCGCCGGTGAGTTGGTGTTCAACACCTCGATGACCGGCTATCAGGAAGTGCTGACCGATCCATCCTATTATGGTCAGATTGTGGTGATGACGGCGCCGCATATCGGCAATACCGGCGTTAATTGCGAAGACGAAGAAAGTCGCCATCCCTGGGTCGCCGGTTTCGTTGTGCGCGCCGCCAGCCCATATGTCTCCAACTGGCGCGCTGCACAGTCGCTCGACGAGTACCTGGCAGAGCATGGCATCGTGGCGATGACCGGGGTTGATACCCGCGCGCTGGTGCGCCACATTCGCACTCAGGGTGCGATGCGCGCCATTATTTCGTCGCAGAACCTGGAACCGGATCGCCTGATCGCCGCTGCACGCGCTGCGCCATCGATGAATGGTCTCGACCTGGTACCGTATGTGACCTGCGCTGAACCGTACCATTGGGTCGAAGGCAATCCGGGGGAGTGGGGTCCGGGTGAGACGCCAGCGCAACGCGGGGAACCCACGTTCCATGTCGTTGCGTATGACTTCGGCATCAAGCGCAATATCCTGCGCCTGCTGGCGGAGCATGGCTGCCGCGTCACTGTCGTGCCAGCCACAACCCCAGCCGCCGATGTGCTGGCACTCAAGCCCGATGGCGTGTTTCTCTCGAATGGACCGGGCGATCCGGCGGCGGTGACGTATGGCGCTCAGGCAGTGCGCGATCTCCTGGGCAAAACGCCGGTGTTTGGCATCTGCCTGGGGCATCAGATTTTGGGTCTGGCGCTCGGCGGTACAACCTATAAACTGCACTTCGGCCACCGCGGCGGCAACCAGCCGGTGCGTTTCAGCGACACGATGCGGGTGGAGATTTCCAGCCACAATCACGGCTTTGCAGTTGATGAGGCGTCGTTGCCGGAGGGGGTCGAGATTACGCATATTAACCTGAATGACGGGTGTGTTGAGGGGTTGCGTGCGCCGGGTCAGAGCGCCTTCAGTGTGCAGTACCATCCTGAAGCCGCGCCAGGACCGCACGATGCACGCTATCTGTTTCGCCAGTTTGTCGAACTTATGGCGCAGGCGCGCAACCGGCGTTCGGCGTCGAGCGGTTGAAGAATGAGGCGATCGCTCGCTGCCTGAAAGCGCCGTTGGCTGACGTTAAACTGTGGTTCATGCGATGCTGCCAGGAGCATGAACCCGACATCAGGGAGAAACGCTATGTCGCTCTACCAGCGCCTGCGACCGTTCTGCCAGCGTTCGCCGGCAGAGCGTGTGCAGATCATGCAGGCGGAACTTGCCGCGCCGCTCGGTATGTTGCGTTGTGCAATTGATGAATTGAGCCGGTTGAGTGCGGATCAGACCGCCTCATTGATGGGAGGTCGATTCGAGGAATTGATCGATGTGCTGCGTGACTCAATGGCACGCCTCGATACGCTGGTTGCTGAAGGCGTTGACCGCTGTGAACGCGCACGTGCGGTCGGCGGGTTGAGCGACCATGAACTGCACGTCTATCGCCATGACCTGCTGACGCCACTCAACAATCTGCGCGGCGTCGCCCGGCTGGCGGTCCGAGTCAGCGATCCCGGTTTGCCAGCGAGTTTTGCGCAGACGACTCGTGATCTGGATACCGCATCCCGTGATGTTCTTGATGTAATCGACGCGCTGACCTCGTCGCAGGAACGAAATGGGTGAGGCGAGCGGCGAGAGGCGCACAGGCAGAGACGTTGCACCGTAACGTCTCTTCTGAACCTGACAGGAGATTGTTTCAGCGTCTTTGGATCGGATTCTGGCGCATGCCACATACCAGGACATCGAGAAGAGAGACAGATTATCAATGCCGCGACGAACTGATATTCATACGATTCTGATCATTGGCTCCGGTCCGATTGTCATCGGTCAGGCATGCGAGTTCGATTACTCCGGCGTCCAGGCGTGCAAGGTGCTGCGCCGCGAGGGGTTCCGCGTCGTGCTCGTCAATTCCAACCCGGCGACGATCATGACCGACCCGCAGATGGCGGACGCCACCTATATCGAACCGCTGACCCCTGATATTATCGAGAAAATTATCGAACGCGAACGGCCCGACGCGCTGCTCCCAACCGTCGGCGGGCAGACCGGGCTCAACCTGGCGATGAAACTGGCGGAGAGCGGCGTGCTCGACCGCTATGGCGTTCAACTGATCGGCGCATCACCCCGGGCAATTGCGCTCGCCGAGGACCGTGAACTGTTCAAGCGCGCCATGCTCGATGCCGGGTTGCGTGTGCCGCTCGGTGAAACCGTCACGACCGTCGATCATGCGCTGGAGGTGGCGGTGCGGATCGGGTACCCGGTGCTGGTGCGTCCCTCGTTCACCCTTGGCGGCAGCGGCGGCGGCGTGGCATACAGCGAAGCGCAATTGCGTGAAGTCGCGGATCGCGGCTTGCGCGCCTCGCCGGTGACGCAGGTGCTCATCGAACAGTCGGTGCTCGGCTGGAAAGAGTACGAACTCGAGGTGATGCGCGACCGGATGGACAACTTCGTGGTCGTCTGTTCCATCGAAAACCTCGACCCGATGGGGGTCCATACTGGCGACTCGATCACCATTGCCCCGGCGATGACCCTGACCGACCGCGAGTATCAGCGGTTGCGCGAAATGGCGAAGATCGTCATTCGCACCGTTGGCGTGGAGACCGGCGGCTCGAATATTCAGTTCGCCGTTAATCCGCGCGACGGCACGCCGCTCGTGATCGAGATGAACCCGCGCGTCAGCCGCTCGTCGGCGCTGGCATCCAAAGCCACCGGTTTCCCAATTGCCAAGATCGCGGCGTTGCTTGCCGTTGGCTACACGCTCGACGAAATTCCGAATGACATTACCCGTGTGACGCCGGCATCGTTCGAGCCGAGCCTGGACTATATCGTGGTCAAAATCCCGCGCTGGGCGTTCGAGAAGTTCCCCGGCGTCGATCCAACCCTCGGACCGCAGATGAAGAGCGTCGGCGAGGTGATGGCGATTGGCGCAACGTTCAATGAGGCGCTCCAGAAGGCGATCCGTGGTCTGGAGATCGGCACCGTCGGGTTGGGTGCGTTTGCCGGGAAACGTCTGAGCGCCGAAACGCCATCGGAGCCATTAGAAGACGACCTGCGCATTCCGACCGCGCAGCGCATCTTTCACGTCGCCAATGCCCTGCGCGCCGGGTGGGACATCGAGCGGATCGCCGCGCTGACCGGCTATGACCCATGGTTTGTGGCGCAGATGCGCGCGATTATCGACCTCGAAGCGGCGCTTGCGTCTCACACGATCGAGACGCTCCCCGCCGATCTGCTGCGCGAGGCGAAGGAAAACGGCTTTTCCGACGCACAGATCGCACTCGTTCTGCAACCGACCGTGCGCGATGGCGCGCCCCACGCTCCCACCGAAATGGATGTGCGGGCATATCGCAAGGCGCTTGGCATTCTGCCGGTCTACCATCGGATCGATACCTGCGCCGCCGAGTTTGAAGCCTATACCCCCTATCTCTATAGCACGTATGCGACATCCGATGAATCGGCGGTGACTGACCGACCCAAAGCCATTATTCTCGGCGGCGGACCCAACCGCATCGGGCAGGGGATCGAGTTTGACTACTGCTGCATCCATGCCAGTTTTGCGTTGCGCGACCTCGGGTACGAGACGATCATGATCAACTGCAACCCGGAAACCGTCTCGACCGACTACGATACCAGCGACCGCCTCTACTTCGAGCCACTGACCCTCGAAGACGTGCTCAATGTCTGGGAGAACGAGTCGGGCATGCGAAATGGCGGAACAGGAACGCCTGTGCCAATGCTCGTGCAGTTTGGCGGGCAGACGCCGCTCAACCTGGCGAAAGGGCTGGCAGCGGCTGGCGTGCCGATCTGGGGCGCCTCGCAGGACTCAATCGACCTGGCGGAGGATCGCGGGCGCTTCAGTGAATTGCTCCGGCAGCTCGACATCATGCAACCGGAGAGCGGCATGGCTGCTGATCTCCAGGCTGCCCGGCGGGTGGCGCAGCGGATCGGCTACCCCGTGCTGGTGCGCCCCAGTTATGTGCTTGGCGGGCGCGCCATGGCGATTGCCTACGATGATGAAGGGCTGGCGCAGTATATCCATGAGGCGACGCAGATCAGCGCCGGTCAACCGGTGTTGATCGACCGCTATCTAGAAGACGCCTTCGAACTCGATGTCGATGCCGTCGGCGATGGCGAGCGTGTAGTGATCGGCGGCATTATGGAGCACGTCGAAGAGGCTGGCGTTCATTCCGGCGACTCGGCGATGGTTATGCCGCCGTACAAGGTGAGCGCCTATCACCTCTCGATCATCCGTGACGAAACGATCCGCATCGGCGAGGCGCTCGGCGTCAAAGGGTTGATGAACATTCAGTTCGCCATCAAGGACGACGAGGTCTATGTGCTCGAAGTCAACCCGCGTGCGTCGCGCACCGTGCCGTTCGTCGCCAAAGCCACCGGCGTGCCGCTGGCGCGGATTGCCGCGCAGGCAGCAGCCGGCAAGAAACTGACCGAACTGGGGTTTACGCATGAGCCGTCACTCAACGGTTTCTTCGTCAAGGAAGCCGTCCTGCCATTCGATAAATTCCCCGGCGCAGCGGTCTTCCTCAGTCCCGAAATGCGTTCGACCGGCGAGGTGATGGGGCACGCTTCGACCTTCGGGCATGCTTTTGCCAAAGCTGAGATGGGCGCTAACCAGCGTATTCCAACCGGCGGCGGCGCGCTGCTGACCGTCAACGATTACGACAAGGGCGCGATTGGGCGCATTGCCCGCGACCTGGTGAAACTCGGTTTTACGATCTACGCCACACGCGGCACGGCGGCATGGCTCCATCAGCTTGATCTACCGGCGATCACGGTCAACAAAGTCTCCGAAGGCTCACCCCACACCGTCGATCTGATTGCGTCGGGCAAGGTCGGGCTGGTGATCAGCACCCCGCTCGGCTCGCGCGCCTATGCCGACGGACAGGCGCTGCGCTCGGCAGCCATCCGCTACGGGGTGATGCTGGTGACGACCCTCACCGGCGCTGCGGCGACGGTCAGCGCCATCAAGGCGTTGCGCCAGAAGGAATTGCGCGTCCGTTCCTTGCAGGAACATTATCGTCTGACGATGACGGCAGAACATCATACAGCGGGCACATCCCTGAAGATCAACAAGGAACAATCATGAGCATCAGAGTCAACAAAGTCGTTCTCGCGTATTCCGGCGGTCTCGACACCAGCATTATCGTCCCCTGGCTCAAACAGAACTACGGCAACCCGGAAGTCATCTGCTACTGCGCCAACATCGGGCAGGATGACGAACTGAGCGGGCTGGAAGAGAAAGCGATTGCGACCGGCGCCTCGAAGTGCTATGTCGAAGACCTGCGCGAAGAGTTTGTGCGTGATTTTCTCTTTCCGCTGCTCCAATCCGGTGCGGTCTACGAACGCACCTACCTGCTCGGCACATCGGTGGCGCGCCCGCTGATTGCCCGCCGTCAGGCGGAAATTGCGTTGCAGGAAGGCGCCGATGCGCTGGCGCACGGTTGCACTGGAAAAGGGAATGACCAGGTGCGCTTTGAACTGACCTATATGGCATTTGCGCCCCATCTGAAGGTCATCGCCCCCTGGCGCGAGTGGAATATCCGCAGCCGTGAGGACGCACTCGATTACGCTGCCGAATATAATGTTCCGGTGACTGCAACGCTCAAATCAATTTACAGCCGCGACCGCAACATCTGGCACATGTCGCACGAAGGCGGCATCCTCGAAGACCCCTGGCAGGAGCCGGAAGAGGCGATGTACACGTTGACGACCGCGCTTGAAGCGGCGCCGCACGAACCGGAGTATGTAATCGTCGGGTTTGAACAGGGTGTGCCGGTGAGCGTCAACGGCGAGCGCCTGGGACCGGTCGATCTGCTGCTGATGCTGAACGACATTGGCGCACGACATGGCATCGGACGCGTCGATCTGGTCGAAAACCGACTCGTTGGCATGAAGAGCCACGGCGTGTACGAGACCCCTGGCGGGACGATTCTGCGAGTGGCGCACCAGGGTCTCGAACAACTGACGCTCGATCGCGATACGCTGCACTACAAGGATGTGATCGCCCATCGCTACGCTGAACTGGTCTACTATGGGCAGTGGTACACGCCGCTGCGCGAGGCGCTCGACGCCTTTGTGCGCGTGACTCAGCGCAACGTCACCGGCGAGGCGCGCCTGAAACTGTACAGGGGGAACGCCATGCTCGTCGGGCGACGCGCCGCGAAGAGCCTCTACAACCCCGATATCGCCAGTTTCACCATGAGCGACAGTTACAATCAGAAAGACGCCGAAGGGTTCATCAAGATCTTCGGATTGCCGGTGAAGGTGCAGGCGTTGCTGGAGGGGCGGTAGGGGTTGAAGGTTATAAGGTTGAAGGTTGAAGGTGGGGCAGGTAGGGGCGTTGCACCGCCACGCCCACGACAGCGTTGCCCGTTGCCCGCGGGACAGCGCACGTAGGGGCGCGCCAGCGGCGCGCCCACCCGACCGTCGCACATCGCCCGTGGGACCGCTATCCGCCTACCCGCCCGGCGACTGAAGTCGCGGGCTACGGAAAGCGAAGCCCGCCTTCGCGGGCTGGACGTGGCGATACCGGATTATTTTCTCAAAAATCATAAGCCGCGGGCTACGGCTGCGAAGCCTGCCTTCGCAGGCTCTACCGGATTTAATTCTTAATGTTCATAAGCCCTTGCTTAGGTCAGGCAAGCCCCTGTGGGGCTGCCACAGGCTCAAGAGCCATTGGCTGCGTGGAGAGATGGCGCAACCTTGTCCGTCATCGCGCTTATTCTTAGCGATTTGGAGCGGCGTCCAGCGTGCGAATCAGCCCCGGAGGGGCTTTCACATTCTCAGCGAGGGCTTTAGCCCGCAGCGGTACGGCAGTTCCTGACACATCATGTCTGCACCCCCGTCACCGCGCAGAGAACCATTGGTGTCTGCACTGCGCAGCGCTTCCGGCAGGGCGGTGTGTTTGGTGCGCACAGAGACGGTCACCCTGGAGTCCTCTCTGAGTTCTCGGTTTGCAGTTCCCGGTTCTCAGTTCTCCCATCAACAGGAATATGACGACAATGTACACCGAGGCAGATATCTTCTCCCTTGCCCCTGGTTTCACGGCGACAGCAACCGCCTGCGGCTTGAAACCGAATGGCGCGCTCGATATGGCGTTGATCGCCGCAGACGCGCCGTGCAGCGCCGCCGGTCTTTTTACCACTAATCGCGTCAAGGCGGCGCCAGTGATCTATGACCAGGACGTACTGGCGACGAATGCAGGGTCTATCCGTGCAGTGGTTGTCAATGCAGGCAACGCCAATGCCTGCACCGGACCGCAGGGCGCCGCCAACTGTCGCGCGATGGCGGAGATGACCGCCGAACGCCTTGGATGCCGCGCCGATCAGGTGCTGGTGCTTTCGACTGGTGTGATCGGCAGGCAACTCGATATGGCGAAGGTCGCGCAGGGAATCGCCGCCCTGACCGGACCGGGCGCGCAACGTGGGGCAGGCGCTGCTGCGCGCGCCATCATGACCACCGACACTCGCCCGAAAGTCGCTGTGCGCACTCTTCCGGTCGCCGGGAAGACCGTCACGATTGCCGGAATGTGCAAAGGCGCCGGGATGATCCATCCCAACATGGCGACGATGCTGGCGATGGTGACCACCGATGCGCAGGCGTCTCCCGCAATCCTTGACCGCGCCCTGCGCTATGCCGCCGACCGCAGTTTCAACCGCGTCAGCGTCGATGGCGACACCAGCACGAATGATACGCTCCTCCTGCTGGCATCGGGAGCGTCTGGCGTTTCGGTGAGCGATGCGTTTGTAGAAGACGAGCTTGCATTCGAGCACTTCGCGGCAGCGCTCACTGAGGTGTGCATCGACCTGGCGAAACAGATCGCGCGCGATGGCGAAGGCGCCACCCGCCTGGTGGAAATCACGGTCAGCGGCGCGGCGGATGAGCAGCAGGCGCACCAGGTGGCGAACGCCATCGCGCGCTCGCCGCTAGTGAAAACCGCCATCCATGGCGGCGACCCGAATTGGGGACGCATTGTGTGCGCCGCCGGGTACAGCGGCGCCGCCATCGCCCCTGACCGGCTGGCGCTCTGGTTTGGTCCGGCGTCGTCGCCGATCCAGTTGGTTGCCAATGGGTTGCCGCTCGATGCCGATCTGGCAGCGGCATCGGCGCTCCTGCGGCAGGACCCGGTCTTCATCACGCTCGACCTGGGGCTGGGCGCTGCGCACACAACGATCTGGACGTGCGATTTCAGCAAAGAGTATGTTGAAATCAATGCGCACTATACCACGTAGGGGTGTGGCAATTGCCGTCATCTGTCTGAGCGCAGTGATTTTTCTCTGGCGTCCGCTCATCGGTGGCGAGGTCTTCCTGCCGCTCGACGCCCTGCTGCACCTGCACCCGTGGCGCTACTCATATGAGCGCGTGCCGGTCAATAACCATATTTCGACCGACTCGATCCGCCAGATCTATCCCCGGCGCCTGCTGACGAACGAAATGGTGCGCCAGGGCGCCTGGCCCCTGTGGAACCCCTCGATTCTGAGCGGCGTCCCGTTGCTCGATGATGGGCAGATCGCCTTTTTCTACCCGCCCAATCTCATCTTTCTCATCCTACCGCTCGATAAGGCGCTCGGCGTCTACGCCTGCGTGCAACTGATCATCGCCGGGTTGGGCAGTTATGCGTTTGCGCGGCGCATCAGGTTGGACGAAGGACCGGCGACGCTGGCAGGCATTGCCTATATGTTCACCGGGCATATGCTCACCTATCTGCCGTTCCCGGAACTTTCGGGCGCGACTGCGATGCTCCCATGGTGTTTCTGGGGCATTGAACGCGCAATACACAGCGGCGCCTGGCGGAGTTGGGCAGCTGCAGCCGCGATGTTGGGGCTCGTGGTGCTGGCGCAGATTCAACTGGCGTTCTACACATATGTGGCGACCGGGTGTTACGCCCTGTTCCGCATCGTGCAGCGCGACGAAGGGCGCACGACGCCGCGCTGGCGCCTGCTGATCGGGCTGGCGCTGGCGTATGCGCTGGGTCTCGGCTTGAGCGCCGTGCAACTGTTGCCCGCAATGGCGCTATCGGCGCAGGGGCAGCGGAGCGACATCGGCTTCTCGCTGGCGCCGCCGGAAGAGCACTTCGGCAGCATGCTGCGGCTCATCTTTCCCGCACTCGGCGGCTTCGAGCGGATCGGACCGCCGCCAGCGTGGGGACCGCCGACCTTCCAGGTTCCTTATCCCTACGTCGGGCTGGCGCCGCTGGCGCTGGCGATCATCGGGCTGGCGCTGGCGCGTCACCGTCTGGCGGCGTTCTTCGGCGTCATGGCGGCGGCATCATTCGCGCTGGCGGTGCGCACGCCGCTGCTCCAGGTCTTCATCGCCCTCATCCCACCATATCGCCAGTTCGAGGATCATACCCGCTGGTACATGGTGTGGGGCTTTGCCGTGGCTCTCCTGGCCGCCATTGCGGCGCAACGGCTGTATGCGCCTGCCAACGCCAGCGCGTGGGAGAGCGCGCCTCCCGGAACAGGCTGGCGCGCTCGCCTGCCAGCCGCTCGTCTCCTGCTCCTCGCTGTCGGCGTGTTCATTGCTGGATGGTCGCTCCACCATCTGGCGCTTTTCACGCCACAGTCGCGGTTCGGTCAGTATCTGACGATGATCCGCACCCAGCAACTGCTTCCGCCACTGATCTTTAGCACCATTGGTCTGGCGAGCATTGTGTTCTTGCGGTTCTACCGGCGCAACGCCGCCGTCGCGTTTGCGCCAGTGATTGCCATTGCTGCGCTGGATATGTGGTGGTACGGCGCTGGATTCAACACCTCGGTCCCGCCGTCGATTGCACAGCCGACGACCGATCTGACCCGCGAACTGGCGACCTATCCGCGTGACCTGCAACTCTTCCACGTCCTCTACCCGCCGACTCGTCAGATCGCGTTCCTGCAAGCGCAACCAGGACCATTCCGCATTCATGGCGCCGACTACGACGCGCTGCCGCCGAACCTGGCGAGCGCGTATGGTCTGGAAGATGTGCGCGGCTACCATTCGCTCTACCCGGCGCGCTACAATCGCCTGGCGCGGCTGATCGACGGCAAAGACTACCGCCGCACGAGCGAGGGGAACGTCAGCCTGCGCGCCTTCCTGACGTCGGCGTATGAACGTCCGCGATTGCTCGACATGCTCAACGTGCAGTACCTCATCTTCCCGCCGGGCAGCACGACCGAGGCGCGCTATCCCGGTCTCGAACTGGTTCACGAAAGCGACGAAGGACGCATCTACCGCAACCCCACAGCGCTCCCACGTGCCTGGCTCGTCTATCGCGTCGAAACCATTCCCGATGACGACGCGCAACTCGATTACATGGCGCGCCCCGATTTCGACCCGGCGACCGTGGCGGTTGTGCCGGACCCGCTGCCCGCAGCCGGACCCGCCCCCGCAACCCCTGATCCAACCCCCACTGTGCATTACACACCGAATGCCGTCACGGTCATCGCGGCGCCTTCCGCACCGGCGCTGTTGATTCTGGCGGACAACTACTACGACGGGTGGGAAGTGATAGTCGATGGAGAGCCAACGCCGATCGTGCGGGCAAACTACGCCCTGCGCGGCGTCTGGCTGCCGCCCGGAACCCACACCGTCGAATTCGTCTACCGTCCGCGCTCATTCCTGATCGGCGGCATGATCAGCCTGGCGGCGCTGGCAATGGTGGCGATCGGGGGAGTGGTGCGGCGATACCGTGGTTGACCTTCCCTGGCGGAGGAATATGCCTGCTTCATCTTGCCTTCGCTTGCCCAACTGCGCCTCGTGAGGCGAGATTTCAGGCACGCTCTCATAGAGCGATCAACCTGATGTTGAACAATTATTGCTCGTATTGACCGTCTTGCGGCTGACGGTGGCTGAGCCTGTCGAAGCCCACGGTGGCTGAGCCTGTCGAAGCCCGCGGTGGCTGAGCCTGTCGAAGCCCACGGTGGCCGCTCCACGTCCTTGATGGTCCAGGTTGTGGGTAATCGCTCTACGTAGAGCCTATTCGAAAAATCGCTGACTGAAGTGCGACCGGGTAGGCGAAGGCATTGCCTTCGCCTACCCAACCTTGAATTGGCAGTACGACGTTGCCGCACGTTTTGACAGAACCAACAAATGCGCCATCATGCAGGTCCTTTCAAATGGATGGTAAAAAATATCTTTCTGTTGATGAAAATTGCCAAAACATATTGACTTTTTCTGATGGCATGATAATATATTGCAAAGAAATGGCCTGAAACGCCATTCAGGTTGAAAGGAGGTGAACGCAATGCCGCTGACCTTTGAGCAATCACTGGACATGGCGCGCGAACGGTATCAGACCTTGCTCGCCGAGGTGGCCGCCGCGCGGAAGGCGCAGCAGGCGCGCACCGTCCCCGCCCGTTGCCCTGCACGACTCGCTGACACAGGGTGGGGCGAACCGGCGCGCGCCGCTGGCGTGTGATGGTTGGTAACGGTGATGGAGTTTGATTATTCGGCTATCCGCCTTGTAGCCCGGCGACTGAAGTCGCGGGCTACGGGAAGCGAAGCCCGCCTGCGCAGGCTTGACCGGGCGATACCGGATTATGTTCTCAAAAACCACAACAGTTACGGTATTTCTTACAATGCTCGTCCTTGCGCATTGCCGGATGCGCAAGGGGCGTTGGCTTCGGCAGGCTCAGCCCACGCCTGCTGCAAGGACGTCGCTCGTCACTTATCACTGACCTCTGAAGACAGGAGATGCCACCTATGAACCCCCTCCTCACCATATGCCCGGTCTGCGGTGAGGCATTGCACGTCACTCGCCTGGAGTGCGACGCATGCCACACCGCGATCGAAGGGCGCTTCGCGCTTGGTCGCCTGGGGCGCCTGTCGCGCGAGCAAGTGGAGTTTGTCGAGTTGCTCGTTAAGAACCGCGGCAATATCAACGGCGTCGCCAGCGACCTCAAAGTTGCCTACAACACGGCGCGCAGCCGACTTGACGACATCGTCGCTGCGCTCGGGTACGGTCCGCCAGCGGAAGAGGCGCGCCCTGACCGGCGCGCCATTCTCGACCGCCTAGCGGCGAAGGAGATTTCGGTCGAGGATGCGCTGCGGTTGTTGAGATCGTAAGGAGCATCGTATGACGACGACCGATGATCGTCTGCGCATCCTGCGGATGATCGAGCAGGGGCAGATCTCTGCCGAAGAAGGAGCGCGCCTCCTCGAAGCCATCGCTGATGAAACAGCGCGCGCCCGCGCCCGAGCTGAAGCGCGCACCCGTTCGCTGCGCGTGGTGGTCACCGACCTGCACTCGCGCCGGCAGAAGATTAATGTCACTATCCCCGCCGGTCTGGTAACCGTCGGTCTCAAGTTGGGCGCGCGCCTCCTTCCACGCGACGCCAGCGTGACGAACGACGATGTGCTGCGCGCCATCGAGCGCGACGCGCCAGGACGCATCTTCGAGTTGCAGGACCTCGAAGAAGGGGAGCGTATCGAGATTTTCGTAGAATAGGAGCAAGAGAATGCCAGCCAAAAACATATCTGTTGGTGATGCGCCGCGCATCCGTTTTGATCGCTGCACCGGCGCACTCCGCGTCGAGCCGGGCGAATCCGGCGTGGTGGAGGTCTGGACCGAAGAGGAGTGTGAAATTGCGCTGGAACGCGATGAACAGGACATCGTGATCGCTGGCGACATCGAGGGCGACATCCGTCTGCGCGTACCAGCGACCGCAACCGTTTCCGGTGGAACCGTCGAAGACGCTGTTCTCGTGACCGGGATTGCGTCGTTCACCCTCGACTCTGCCGAAGACGATGTGCGGATCGAAGGTGTCGGTGGAATGGTGACGCTTGGTAATATCGAGGGTGATCTTGCCGTCAATCGCGCTGCGGCGTTGAGCGTCGGCGATGTAGAGGGAAATGTACAGACGGCAGCAGTGGATGAAGCCGTCGTGGTGCGCCGGATCGAGGGCGATCTGATGGTCAGTAGCGTCGGTTCGCTCGAGGTGCAGTATGTCGATGGCGATCTGCGCGTGGCGGATGTACGCGGCGAAGCGTTGTTCGAACGCATTGCCGGTGATGCGCTGGTCGAGCGGGTCGGCGGTCTACGCGTTGCTGAAGCCATCGACGGTGATGTGCAGATCAACCGGTCTGGCGTGGTGGTGCTGAACGATGTCGCTGGCGACATCGGCGTCGATGAGGTGCAGAGTCTTGCGATTGGCGCAATTGCTGGCTCGCTGCACGCCAGCAGCGTGGCAGAGGTCGTGCGCTTCCGCGATCTGGACGGCGACCTGCGCCTGCGCCGGAGTGATCGTGCTGCTCTCGAAGGGGGGAGCGTCGGCGGTGATGTGCGGATCGATCAGGTGCGTAGCGTGAAGCTTGGTTCTATTGGCGGCGATGCGGATATGCGCGCCATCAGCGGCGATCTCAGCATCGGCAGCATCGGCGGCGATGCTGCCTTCATCGACATTGGCGGCGCACTGAACGCCGGCAGCATCGGCGGCGACCTGACGCTGCGCAATGTGACGAGCGCAACCCACATCGGGCATATCGGCGGCGACCTGGCGTTGGCGATGCGCTTCCCGCCCGATAGCGTCACGAAACTGAATGTCGGCGGCGATGCGCGGATCGAATTGCCGCCCGACGCCAGCCTGACCGTGCGGGCAACCGTCGGCGGGTCGGTGCGCGGTTCGGGCGTGACCGCCGGTAGCGGGATGTTCAGCGCAGTGTACGGCGAGGGGGCGGCGTTGCTCGAACTGTTCATCGGTGGAGACCTGTCGCTGCGTGGACCAACGCCGCGCAGCAGCAGTTCCATGGGCGAAGGCGCTGCCCGGTCTGCCGGCGCCGGACGAACGCCTGATGACGACATTGGGCGCTGGGCGGAGCGGTTTGCCGAAGAAATGGGACGCTGGGGCGAGCAATTTGGTCGGGATATGAGCCGCTGGGCAGAGGAGTTCAGCAGAGAGATGGGCGGGCGCAGCGACGAATGGGTGCGCCGCTCGCAGCGCAAAGCCGAGCGTCTGCGCCAGCGGATCGAGCGCGAGATGCGTGAAGCGACGGAACGCGCCCGCGAAACCGCGCAGCACGAAGGGCGTCCCCGCGAAGTTCGCGTGCGTATCAACGACCGTGAGTGGCGCTTCGATAAAGAGCGGCTGGAACGGATGAAGCGTGAAGCCGCTGCGGCCGCGCAGGCCGGGATTGTTGGCGCACTCGAGGCGGTGGAACGCGCACTCGAGAGTATGGGCATCCCGCGGACGCGACCACCGGCGCCGCCACACCCGCCGCACCCGCCGGAGAGTGCGGGCATCCCGCGTCCTCCGACGCCGCCACTTCCGCCCGAAGCGGCAACGGGTGTCACGACTCGGATCCATGTCGAGCAGGTTGCCGGCGAACCTGAGCCTGCTGCGGTGGAAGAAACGCCGGCGCCGCCAGAGGGGGCCACGCCATCCGATGTGACGACTCAGCCGTCCGGGACAACCCTCGAAGAGCAACGCGCTGCCATCCTGCGCATGGTCGCCGAGGGACGCATTACGCCCGAAGAAGCCGATCTGCTGCTTGAGGCGTTGGGGTAGGGGACAGGAGAACCAAGAACCAAGAACCGAGAACCGAGAACCAAGAACCAAGAACTAAGAACTAATAGGAAGATCGATCTCAACCTCGACAATCAGCACCCGTGGAGCGGTTGGCGTTGGCTGAGCCTGTCGAAGCCAACGCCGATCACGAGATTGCCCAATATCTGGTTGATCTTCCTACAAGACCTGATACTCATGCGCGGTCATTCGTACAATACTGTTGATGCACGGTGCTCGTTGCGCGACGCGAACCGGCGCTCGAATATCTTGCATGACTGACCACCGTTGAGTGTGAGAATCAAGAACTGGGAATTACTCCCCACCTTCAACCTTCCCGCCTTCAACGTGCAACGGTTAACAGACGCCGCTGCCCCCTCTCGCTTCTTTCCTCGCACCTCATTGTTCGTCATTCATCACTCACCCCGCCTCGCATGCCTTTCCGCACTGCAAAGTGGTATAATGATCGTGCAGGTTGCAGGAGCACGTTATGGATGCCTACATGTCAGATGATGTCAGTGCCGAGCTGGAGCGACTGGCGGAGGAGCAGATCATCGACCTCGACGCCGACGCTGAGGATCGCTTCCGGCGCGGTCGGCAGCGTCGTGCTCGCGTCGCAACCTTGTATGCGCAGGGGAAACTGCAAACCGAGCGCGACTTTTACCATGCCTCGCTGGTGATGCTCTACGGCGAAGAACCGGCGCACTGGGAATTGGCGCGCCTGCTGGCGCGCCGCGCGGCGAACCTGGGCGATCCGCGCGCATGGTCGATTATTGCCGCTGCCTGGGATCGATCATTGCTGGCGCGCGGGCAGCCGCAGCGCTTTGGCACACAATTCATCCGCGAAAATGGACGGTGGACGGTCGGGCGTGTCGATCCCGCCGTCACCGACGCTGAACGCGCCTTCTACGGCGTGCCGCCGCTCTGGGTGCAACGGCAGGCCGCCGAACAACTGCAACGTCGCGAAGAGAACCGGTGATACGCTCAGCGACGTGGTGCGCCAGCAGCGAAGAATGCGCGTTGCTCCTCATACCGCTGTGGCGTCACAACATCGAGCGACGCCAGCACCTTCAGCAACTCGGCTCGTGTGTACCCCTGCGCCTCTACTTGCGCAACATATTCCCTTAGAGGCGACCGTCTCTCTGCGAGAGTCGCCCAATACGTCCGTGAATATGCGTCGCCGCCATCTCCAGGCGCTCCCCATAACGGCGACTCTCCATCGACGACAATCGCCTGATAATTCCAACGGAGACCTGGACGCAGCCAGACCCCATACGCTCCCACACGAACCCGATCAACATCGGCGTTGATGAACTCGTCCAGCGCCTGAACGTCAGCAGCAGGCAGCACCCTGATGCTCAACCGTCGCCCTGAACCAATGTAGATCGCAATGTGCCCGCTGCCAACATACCATGCGTCGTCATCAACGCTCCACGCGCCGCGCGCCAGGATTGCCTCGACGGTATCAGGCGGCGGGTCGGGGAGCACGATCATCTCACGCATCGCCTCTTCGAGTGGAATGATCACCTCCGGCGGTACAAGCGGAAGATAGGGCGAGACAATCTCGTCCCGCGCGGTGAACGTTCCCCGACCATTCCACGCAAATGCAATGCCAAAAATTCGCGCTTCCTCGCGCGGATCCACTTCGCGCCCGCCGTCAAATGTCCAGACTGTGCGGCTCACCTGCTCGCCCTCAGATGGACCGATCAGTTCACGGATTTCGCGCAAGGAACCGGTCGCTCCATCGATCGCCAGCAGAATCGTGGCGCTTGTGTCGCCAGCATTGGGTGCATCGGGAGGGAAACCAAGCAGGCTTACGCCGCGAAATCCGATCACCTCGACCTGTGTGCCGTCGTCAAGGTGCTGTCGTCCCCAACTCTGCACCTCTGCCGTGCGCGCCTGCGCCAGATAGAGGCGCGGCGTCGCCCACGCTCCGCTGTTCAACCGCGCCCCTAACAGACGCTGCCGCATGTCAGGGTCGGCATTCGCCTGAATGCCCTGTGAGTCTTCGCCCGCGAACGGCAGTCCCAGCGTTGCGCTGTAGGCTGGCGCGACTGCGTACCACGCTTGATCCCGGCTATCGGCCAGTTGAAATTCGTAGGGAGCGCCCCCCTGCTGATGAACCAGCTGGATGCGGTGCTGCCCGGTCTCGCGGTCGATCCAGAGATCGCCGCGCAGGTTGGCATACGTCTGGTCGACAAACGTCCAGCGAATGAGATACCTGCCCTGCCAGCTTCCCTCACCAGGCGATGGGGTATACAGGGTCTGCTCCACGCGTGCGAGCAATTCGCGGGGCGAATAGGCGGGAACAGCGGGAACGGACGACTCCTCCGCCTGCCCGCGGGGCCAGACGATCAGTACGATCAGGAATAGCACTGCCAGTGGTAGCAACGCACGACGCGACCAGCGACTTTCGATCAGGCGCCGTCCAATTGGACGCGGATCATGACGCGCTGCGGCGATTGCCTGTGCCGCAACGTCTTCCGGCAGCCGACATGGGCGCAACGCATCGCGCAGCGTCTCTTCCACGTGCATCGCCAGTCGCCGCCAGTTGCGCGCCGCCTGCCGGCACGTCTCGCAGAGCGCCAGATGCCCGCGCACTTCGGAACGCTCGGAGGCGGCCGTCAGGTCGAGGATCAGCGCCGCTCGCGTTGCCCGACATTCTTCGGGCGCCTGATCGGGATCGAAGCGTGATGGATCGATCTCAGGATCAATGGCCGGCAACGACGACAACAGCGCATCCCTCACCAGCGCGCGCCACTCTTGCCCGGCAATGGCGTATGCTGAACGATCCGCGCCATCGAAGGCATGCAGCACCGTCATCCCCAACGCGAACCGTTGTGCATCTGGTAGGCGCGCAATTGCAGTAAGCAACGGCGCGGCCTCGGGCTTGACGTCAGGCGCAGTCGTCCAGCCAGGTGATGCGTTGCGGCGCAGCGGGTTGTGTCGTGTGTATGCATGTTCGAGCAGGGCGCGCGCCACTTCGAGCACATCGGCAGGGTTACGATCACGAAAACGGCGGGCGACCCGCTGCGTGAGCGCATTCGCTGCGGTTGGATCGGGCGTCAGCAACACCGCAAGGCGATAGAGATCGTCGCCGTGCTGACGTATGATCTGTTCAAACGAATCCACGTCTGTTTCTTTGCGCCTTCGCGCCTTTGTGTGAGAGATGCCTGCAATGCAGAACCGTTGCAACGGCGCTACGGACCGACGACCACGGTATGTTCCGCCTCCGTCTCGTTTCCCGCGCTGTCACGCGCCGTCATGCGAATATGGTATGCGCCGGGTGTGAGGTTATCCAGCATCAACGCCTGCCCTGCATCCGCAGGTGTGCCGTTGACGCTCCAGCACAGATCCGCGATAGCGCCATCCTCGCGGTCCGAAGCCCGCCCGTAGAGGAGCAACGGCGCGCCAGCTGGCAGCGTGGCAGGTCCATCGATCCACGCCTGCGGCGGAACGTCAATTGCAGCAACCGTTGGCGCTCCATTGACGGTGAGCGTGGCGCCGCCAGATGGCACGACCTCGAATCGTCCCTGCCCGCCGCCAGGGAGCGTCTGCGGATCGATGACCAGTCGCCCGCCGACCAGATCAACGCCAAGGGTCGTCCAGTGCACGTCGTCGTGCGTGTAACGCACGAGCACTGGTACAGTCGCATTCGACCAGGAGAGCACCCAGAAGGCGTTCTCCTGCGCAAGCGCTGCCTGAGTGACTGCCGGCGCTGCGCCATTCCTGATCGATCGCTCCGCGATCACGACGCCATCGCGCACCAGACGCACCCGCATCGCTATTCCCGCCGGCGCAGGCACGATGGCGATCACCGAACGATAGGTATGGTCATGGTCGTGATGCACCGGCGCCTCGCCGTAATAATACGGTCCTTCGGCTTCGACGGCTGTGACGGTGTGAGAGGCAAGCACGGTTCCGGCGGCGTCCAGCAATTCGATAGTATACTCGCCGGACTGCGGCGCGTCCAGGGCAACATGGTCGAGGGCGTACACCGGTTCCAGCGTAGCCGAACCATCTTCCGCCAACACAGCGCGCACCAGATACCCGGTTCCAACCGGCGCAACGCTGGCGCCATAGACGCGCTGATTGTTCAACAGCCCCTGGTAGGTGAAATCCGAGACCCACTGCGGTCGGCAGTAACTCATCAAGTCCTTCGTGTTATCTGGTGCGGTTGAGGTCCAGACGCGCGCGCGGCTGATATCCAAACCATACACATCTGGTCCAATCGAGCCATTCGCATAGGGAAAAGGTTGCCGTGGATCGCCGCTGACGCCGCATGGCGCGTGGTAGCGCCCCAGGTTGTGGCCGATCTCGTGCGCCGCTAATTGACCGGCAGCATCCGCAGCGCTGGTCAGATCAAGTCCCAGCGAGGCGCGCAGGCCAATCCAGCCAATGCCGGCGATGCCGCTGCTGAACCAGCGGTCGCTGCCGTTTGCAATCGGTATCAGACCGTAGTACACCCGCGAGGATCGCGCACCATCACCCTGCTTGACTGACGTGATCACGTTGAGGAGGCGCTCCCATTCAGCGCCGCTCCGCAGATCGCCGGTGAACGATAGTGGCGCACACAGCCGCACGTTGACGCCGTTGATCGGGTAGGCGCGCATGATCCAGTCGCTGACGGTATCGCGCGTCGGCGCCGGGTACGTGCGTCCGTTCGGCGTATGCGTATACTCGATCGGCACAATTGTCAGATCGAGCTGCGGCACTGCCAGAAATTCCAGTGTGCGCGTCAGGCGATTATTTGACTCGTTCAATTCCACGATCCGGTTGTTGGGATCAACGACAACGCTGACTTGCACATTTCCCGACAGCCATTCAGACGGAAGGGCGATATTGAAACTGCTGGCGTAGTTCGCGCGTGAAGCGCTGGTTGTGACCGTTCGTGGACCCGAGCGGCGCGGCGAACCGGGCAACGGCGCGCCGTTGCGCGTTGCTGAAGCCTCCACAACCACATCGGACAGTTCCGCCGCACCGGATACGGTCACATACACCCGCATCACGGTCGCGCGTCCGGTAACCAGCGGCACGCTGTTACTGCTGTTCTGCACCGATTGGGTGATCTCGACCTGGTTGAGAACCAGATCGACCGCCGCGGGGCGCGTGACGAATGGGAGATAGACCGATGCGCCAGATGCGGGATATGCCACATCCGCGCGCACCGGCGGATTGCTCAATGTCAGTAGCAATCCAGGCAGCGCGATCAGGATCAGCGCCAGGAATGAACGACGTGAATGCATGCAGGTTCCTCTCTTCTTGCTCGGTTTGGTATGGGGCATGCGGGTTTGAAGCGTTGCGTAGAGGTTTCTGCCAGGAATGAGCGCACAAGAGCGCTCATTCAGAACCGGCGGGTGGTTTCAAGGCAGGTTGTGCTGCTTCAATATTGTATCGACAGGTTCATTCTATCATGTTTCGTCATACCGGATGAGTGTTCACAAAAGAGGGTCTATATTTGTCTGATGTATCACGATCGACGGAGAAAGGCGCTTATCGATGACTTGATCACTCTTTGAAGGTCTTGATCTTCGTAGCGATGTGATCATATAATAATTGCTATTCCGGGTATTTTGTGAGCAACTGACACGAATGGCGCCCACACCGCTCTTTGGACTGACAGCCGTTCGCAGGTGAAGTCCGCATGCGTATGAAAAAGCCGCTATCCGCCCGGTCTTCTGAACCGGCAGACGGGGTTGCAACCGTCTGGATCAACCAGGTGCGGCAAGCGCCAGCTCCGCCTGCGATTGCTGAGGAGGCGCCGTTTACGCCAGAGCAGCAGCGAGACGGTGATCAGACATTCGGGCATCACTTCGGCGACTTCCGCCTCCATTCCGGTGCAGAGACAGGTCTGACGCCTTCGACGCCGCCAGGTGCGCCGTTGACTGCGTTTCACCGCATCACCATTCAGACCCAACGCTCTCCCGGATCAGCACGGCCCACCCTTCGCCAGGGATCGCCCCACGCAGAGGATATCGAATTTCTCCAGGAACGATTGAATACCGACGGCGCCACGCCAGCGCTCAAGGTCGATGGTATCTTCGGTCCGCTCACCGATGCCGCGACGCGCGAATTTCAGCGTCGCCACGGACTGATTGTCGATGGCATCGTTGGACCGCAGACCTGGGGCGCTCTCAATGCCCTCGAACGGGCAAGCATTGCCGGACCGGAAGATGTGATGAGCGGCACACGCCCGGTGACTGCTGAACAACACCTCGAAGTTGAGCAGGCGCTGCATCCGAATGCGCAAGTTTCCGGCGGCTCGGTCACCACGCCGCCGATGACCGGCGCAGGGGTTGGCGGCGAGTTTGAACAGCACATGATCGCGGCGCTCGATGCATTTATCAACAGCCGGGTTAATCCCGAAAACGAAATGCCCGCTTCGCCTGACCTGATGGACCCGATTCGTGAGATCGCCGATGCAGCGCAGCAGACAGTGGAAGATTTCTACGCACGTTACATCATCATGGCCAGCCGTACGCCGACCGGTTCGTACCATCCTGGCAGTTTTCGCATTCCCCTTGGTGATGCATCAACACGCCCTGTCTCGCGGGAATATGCTGCTGGATGGGTCGACTATTTTATGTCGGAGCCATCCTATGAACCGAGCCAGGTGCTGACTGACCACAACGTCGATACATCGCGCGACCGTCCGGATCGTGCCGAGTATACCCGTGTGCGCGATCTCTATGTCCGCAATGATACGCGGTTTCATAACGTGCGCAATGTGATTCGCGGCTGGCCCGCTGAAGCCGGGACCGGAACCGTGTTTGTTCAGCCGCGTGAGTACCAGGGTCTGGTTGGCAGGTGGTCGCTCTTCAAAACCATGATGCACGAGTTTCTGCACCTGGTGACCCATCCGAATTATAAGCGCGCTGCGGCAGCGATCGGCGGCAGCGCGCGCCAGGCGCTGATCGAAGGGTTCACCGACCACTTTACGCTCCAGGTGTGGCATCACGTGCGCGACTCGCTGGAAGCGAATCGCGCACTCCGCCAGCGCGTCGAGGGCAATCTGTTCCAACCCGATCTGGACCCCGCCATTCTCGACGATCCGTCAACATATTCTCAGGAAGCGCCGGAACTCATTGTGGCGGCTGTCGGTGAGGAAAACGCGCGGGTGGCCTATTTTATGGGTCACGCCGATCTGCTTGGGTTGGGTGCAGGAACATCGAGTGAGGCGCCGTTGACCGGCATTGCGACCTGGGAACCGACCGATAGTGATACCGCTGAACAGTATACGGTCCGCGCCGGCGGCGAGACGGTCGCTCAGATTCGTGAGCGCACCAATGCAGCGACCATCACAGAACTCGATGGCACTGGGGTGATGGATGATACACAGCGGTTTGCCGCCGGTCATCGTCTGCACATTCCGGGCATTCGCTGGCATCGCGCGATCGCCGAAGATACACGGGCGCAGGTCGCCGGGCAGCACGGCATTACGCTCGAACAACTCGAACGGGCAAATGGCTGGACGCATCGCCGGGGCAATACACCGATCCCGGCAGGCACGCGCGTGCTGATTCCGCGACACTAGAGCCTGTTATGCACTTCAGAGATAAACGTGGTATGATTTCAGTATGACACGTAAACCCTATCCAAGCGATGTGAGCGACGAGGAGCGGGCCTTCGTCGCTCCCTCCCTGACCTTCATGACCGAAGACGCCCCGCAGCGCGACCACGCGCTGCGCGAGGTCTTGAACGGATTGCGCTGGATCGTCCGCACGGGAGCGCCCTGGCGTATGATGCCCAACGCTCCGCCGCCGTGCGCCGTGGGGCGCCGTCTATCAGCAAACCCAGCGCTGGCTGAAGGCCGGGGTCGGTGCGACGCTCGTCCATGATCGGCGCGCGCTGGTGCGTGACATCGAAGGGCGCGCGCCTGCGCCGCGCGCGGTGATCTTTGACGCGCGCACGATGCAATCGCCCCCCCCCCAGGGGGGGAAAGGGGGGGCGCGGCGCGCGCGCCGGCGATGACGGGCATAAACGCCGCAAGGGCAGCAAGGTCCACGTGGCGGTTGATCCGCTGGGCCAGTTGCTGGCCGTGGTCGTCACGCCCGCCAACAAACAGGAACGCGCGCAGGTCGCCGCGTTGGCGGAACAGGTCCAAGCCGTCACGGGCGAGTCGGTCGAAGCGGCGCGCTGAGCCTGCTTGCGCTGAGCCAGCCGAAGCGTCGAAGCGTGGCGTTCGTCGATCAGGGCGATACGGGGGAACCACCGGCGGCCGACACCCCGCCCACGGCATCCGGCTGGAGGTCGTTAAACGGTCGGAAGCCAAACGCGGCTTCGTGCTGCTGCCGCGCCGCTGGGTCGTTGAGCGAGGCTTCGCTTGGATGGCGCGCTTTCGCCGGCTGGCACGCGATGATGAGCGGTTGCCGGAGACCTTGGCGGGATTGCATGTTCTGGCCTTTGCGATGCTCATGCTGAAGCGGTTCATTACCGTTATGCTCGAAAGTACATAACAGGCTCTAGGGGTTGCCTTGCTTCTTGACCGCGCCCGCTGCCAGCAGTTGAGGGGAGAAGAGATGTCCAGTCTTGAAGTTGCGCTGCGCGGCGACTGGCTCCGCTGGAATGGGCTGGAAGCGGGCCTGACCGGTCAGGCGCTTCAACATCTGCTTGGACCGGACGTTATCGCGGAGGCGCGCGAGCCGGCCAGGTTGTCGCTGCAACTGGTCACCCGCCAGGTCTACCGCCGTAGCGCTCCGCCATACACGGTGGTGGCGTGGTTCGAAGATACCAGTGATCGCCTGCTCTTGATCGAACTCGATGAACCTCCGTTGCTGGCGTCGCTCGACGATATTGTGTCCGCCTGGGGACCGGCGGATCGTGTCGCTCCCGGACGCTCCATCGTCCTTGGCGCCATGACGACCGAGTATGTCTATCTGAGCCGCGGCATTGCCTTGACGATTGCCGAGTCCTACGACGATCCGCCGTCGTTTGCACCGCGCATCGCCCGCGTCCAGCTGTTTGCACCGACCGATCTCCAGGGTTTCCTGGTGCGCCTCGGTGGAGGCGATCGGAATTACGGACCGCGCTGAACCGCTCCCCAAACATGGGCGCGTGCGGGATGGGCACGCCAGCGGCGCGCGCCTGGGCACGCCAGCGGCGTGCCCCTACGTACACCCTGGGCGCGTGCGGGGTGGGTGCGTGCGGGGTGGGCACGCCAGCGGCGTGCCCCTACGGGCAACCTTCAACTTTCAACCTGCAACTCCTCCACCCTCCCACGTTCAACCTTCACCGCCATCCATGCCCCCGCCACTCCCGCTGCCAATGCCGCGCCGATCATCAACGCAGCAATCGCCGCTGCACGGAGAGGACCAACTTCACTGCGCAGCAGATACCCGATCCACAGGTCGGTTGTGTGGCGGACGGTTGGGACGAAATACCACCCCCAGCGGTAGCGCGGACTTGCCGGCGGCGGTTCGATGGCGGCATCGGAGAAAGGCAGGCGACCGCCACGATCATCAACAGCGGAAATCTCATCGACGCGCAACCCGACCATCCGCTGCCGTTCTGTTCCGGGTATCGTCTGCGCAAATGGCTGCGCCTGCAGGATAAGCGGTTCACCCGGCGGAGCAATCACCCGCACCAGGCTCCCCTGACCGCCGCGCAGGATCTCACGGCGCCCGGCGATGTCGAGCGTTGGATTGCCTGGCGGCGCACCGGCAGGACGGTCGTCGTTGATGCGAATGGTGAGGAGCGCCGGTCTGTCGCCGCGACAAACGATCACTCCCGATGCGCCGGTCATTCGCGGCAACACTGTATCACGCGCTTCCGAAAAGTAGAACCCATCGCCGAGGACGCACTGCCCGTCGCCGTATCGCGCCTGCCAGCGTTCCGCAGTGATGCGCCAGTGTGCCAGCAGTGGCGAGTGCGCCGCGTCGAAGTAGATGAGCCGGCGAGGGATGCCCATATTGAGGTAGATCGCCGGATTGACAATGACGCCTGCCAGTGCATTGATCGTCCCAAACGCCAGGATCACGCCAATGACAGGACGGGTCACGATGTTGCGACCCGCCGTGGCGCGCTCGAACACCGGCGCCGCCAGCACCGCCAGCAACGGCACGATCGGCAGCAACAGGCGCGGTCCCCAGACCCCGCCACCGTCCCAGGCATGCCAGTGCGCGTAAAGTAGCACATTTGCAACGACCAACCCGATCAAGAGCGCCGTCTCCAATCGCCGGCGCCGCCAGAGGAGCGGCGCTCCCGCCAGCGCCAGCAGCGCCACTGGCGCGTAGAGAAAAAGGCTCTTCCCGGGGCTGAGCAACAACCCGGTCAAGCCGCTCAGCAACGGCGTTGTGAATGCGCTCGCCTCGTCGCCATACCCGCTCGCCAGTGGTGTGCCGAAGCGCGCCAGGTTGTAGCCAATCACCAGCGTCACGCCGGGAACCAGCCCCAAACTCCAGATGCTCAGGCGTGTCGCGACGGCGCGCAACCTTCCTGTTGTACCACTGTGTGACTGATGAGCGGAATGGTGCGACCACGCGGCCATTCCCACATACAGCGCCAGGAATGGCAGTGCAATGGCGGCTGCGATGCGCGTTGCAATCAGCAACCCTGACGTAATCCCTGCAATCAGCAGTGCACGCCGGTCATTCCGCACACGAGCGGCATACGCCCGTTCCACCGCGCACAGCAGCAGCAGACCGGTCAGCGGTTCGGAGAAGAACGTCCGGGCATAGGGCCACGCCAGGCTTGCGACGCCAAACGCGCCAGCCGCCAGCCACGCAGCGCGTCGGTCATACCCCAGTGCTGCCACGAATGCGAACAACACAGCGCCGGTTGCAGCAGTCACCACCGCATTCAGGAGACTGACGCCGAAGCGGGTGAGATACTCATAGACCTCGACCGGCGCGCCGCTGGAGAAGAGCGCGCCGAGTGCAAAGAATGGGAGCGCCGCCAATGATGGGAGAATGCCATACGGCGAAAACCTGCGCCCATCACGTCCTTCGCGCAGCGGCATCGGCGTCAGATCGCCGTCTTCGATGGCGACATCGGCGCGAGTTGCGATTGTGCGCGTCACATAGTACATCGCCTCTTCATCGGGGGAGTAGAAATGGCCGCTCGCAGTGAGCAGATAGAGGGCGAGAAGACAGCAAAAAGCGGCAAGCGGGGCGCGTGCGGTCATGATTCGACAGATGGCTCGATCAAAGGCGTTCCATGAGCGTGCATTCACACGTTTCCCGGGAGCGCGGGCATCTTGCCCTCGCACACTGACGCAGGCATCCCGCCTGCGCTCACAGGTTTGGAGTTACCCAACGCTGAACACGTGCTTCCATCAGCGTTTCAAAAGAATGTTGGGCAGGCGAAGGCATTGCCTTCACCTGCCCGGCGGTCGCTGAGCGGGCCGAAGCGCCGCGCGTCATGTGGCAATGTTTCGGACAGGCGCTTACTCACGCCGGGCATTATACTCCAGGATGTACTGCTGGATCGCCCAATATGCCGGACGCGGCGTGTAATCGGTGTTGATGATGCTGAACGATGCCTGTTCGTGCCACGGTTCGCCGTTGCGCGCGCGCAGCGGCGCAAAGTTCAGGTTCCACAAAAACACCGCATCCACCCACGGATGCCGTTCAGCCGTCCATTGCATAGCGCCGACGATATACTGCGCCTGCTGTTCATATGATACCTGGTTGCCAAACTCGAATCCAGGCGTGTTGTTGCGCGTCGCCCACCCGAATTCGGTGATCCACACCGGAATATCTGCCAGACCATACTCTTCCATCAGACAGCGAATGCGCTCCACATTGCGGAAGTAGAACGTCGGATGGTCGGTCCAACCCTGCGCCGGGCTGGGCGCGTCGGGCCAGAAGGTCTCCGGCGGATTGGCGGAACCGCCGGGATGCACGCCGAGCGCATCGACATAATTCCGAATAACGCCGTTCTCATAGGCGAACATGGCGCTGTAGTAGCGAATGTCGGAAATCGCGATGCCGGGGCTATCGACGGCGGTGGAAGCTGGCGCGCCGCTGACCACAATGATCGTCGGGTCAACCTCCTTGATACGCCGGTACGCAACTTTGAGGATTTCGACATAATGCCGGGCATCATCGGTCGAGACGTAGCCGCCATTCTCGTATGCCAGGTTTTGCTCGTTCCAGATCTGAATGGCGTGGATGCGCCCCTTATACCGCTGCGCCAGCGCTGCCACGAAGTTCCCTAGCGCCTCGGGGTTTTCCGGCAACCCATCGCTGCCGCCGCGCCCATAGAAGTTCGGCGACCGGACGACCGAAATCATCAGTTTCAGCCCGCGCGCGTTGACATCGGCAATCAGTGCGTCGAGTTCCGCGCCCCAGGCGTAGAAGCCGGGCGGACCCTCCTGATCTTTCCAGTGGATTTGCTGGCGAATCCAGCCAAAACCGGCATCCTTCGCCAGACGCAACGGTGTCGCGCGATCAGTCCAGAACAGATGGGCATGGACGCCGAATTGCAACCGGCGGACGCGCAGTGGATGCGGCATACCGCCCGGACCAAGCGGCTGCATCGTCGGCGGGATGGGGGTTGGGAATGGCGTGGGGAGGGGTTGGAGCGTTGGGGAAGGGGTCACATTCGCGTATGAAAAGGCCGGCACGCCATCCGGCGCCACTCGTGGCGGAAACGGCGCCTGATCCCAGACAGCCGCAGTCGGAACAGCGGCATCCGGCAGCGGCATGGTCACGACTGCCGGAGTAGCGACGCATGCAGCCAGCAACGACAGAAGCAGCGATGCCAGCAATGCTGCAATGATGACAAAGCGCGTGAACGAAGCCATACCGACACTCCTGCACACGAAGCGAATCGTCAGACTACTAATACTGTAGCCAGACGTGACCGCTGCGACAATCCCAGCAGATAACGCCAGCGTTACGCAAAAATGGCAGGCGCCTGAGAAGTGCGTGATACAATGGCGCGCAACAGGTTCCGTACTGAAAGAGCAGGGGGCGAGCGTATGGAGCAGCGCGAACGGATTGGCTTCATCGGTCTTGGCATCATGGGGCGCGGCATGGCGCGTAACATTCTGAAGGCAGGATTTCCGTTGCGGGTATGGAACCGCACTGCCAGCCGCATGGACGAACTGGCTGCGGAAGGCGCCGGACCAGCCAGCAGCCCCGGCGATCTGGCATTCCACAGCGACATCATCATCACCTGCGTCAGCGACACACCCGATGTTGAGCAGGTCATTCTGGGCGAAGGCGGCGTCATCCACGGTGCGCGCCCTGGCTCGCTGGTGATCGACATGAGCACCATCAGCCCGCGCGCAACCCAGCGGATCGCGGCGCACCTGGCGGAACGCCACGTCCATATGCTCGATGCACCGGTCAGCGGCGGCTCGGAGGGCGCCGCCCGCGGCACGCTCAGCATCATGGTCGGCGGTGATGCCGCACAGTTCGAGCGCGCATTACCGGTCTTCCAGGCGATGGGCAAAACCATCACTCACCTGGGTTCAATCGGCGCCGGACAGACGACCAAACTGGTCAACCAGATTCTGGTGGTGGGGCACGCGCTGGCAATGAGTGAGGCGCTGCTGTTCGCGCAGGCAGGCGGCGTCGATCTGCATAAGGCGCTCGAAGCGGTTGCAAGCGGCGCAGCGGGCAGCTGGATGTTGAGCAACCGCGGACCGCAGATCCTGGCGCGCGACTGGCGTCCCGGTTTTACCATCGATCTCCAGCAAAAAGACATCCGGCTGGTTCTGCAGGAAGCCGACCGTCTTGGCGTACCGTTGCCCGGAACGGCGCTGATCCACCAGCTCTACCGCACCCTTCAGGCGCGCGGTCTTGGGCACGAAGGCAACCATGCACTGATCAAGGCGCTCGAAAACCTGGCCGGGATTGAGGTGGGGGTATGGGGCGAGGGGTTGTAGCCCCATGCAACCGTCGTCTCGCGTGTGCTATACTGTACAGTATAGAGAAGAATAGAAGCGTGGCATCACGCTCCGGCAGGCAGTTATCGGGCGTGGAAAAGTTCATTGCCGTCCGCAAGCGGACGCGAAGCGCGGCATTTGCCCTGCACGAAGCGGCAATTGCCGAAAAGCGCGTGGAAATCATGCGCGACGCGCAAACATCGCGTCGCGCGATGGAATTGATCCGGCTTGGTCTGCGTCCCCATCTGCCCGGGCAGCGCAAGCCGGTCGGACACGGGTTTGAGCGCCTGGGTCATGTCAGTTGCTACATCGTCAACGCCCCAACCAGTCAACAGGCGGAACAGGCGCGCGAAATCCTCGCGGACGACTACCTGATCGTGCCGGATGTGTCGCTTTCGTTGCCGGTCGCGCGTGTTGGCGCCGAAACCAGGGTTCGCCGGCCACGCGCACCAGAGTGGCCAGCCGTCAGCGGCATTCAGGAAGCGCACCGCCTGGGCATCAGAGGAAGGAACGTCATCGTCGGTGTGCTGGATACCGGTTGTGACGCGGATCACAACGAGTTTCTCGGAAAACGGATCGAGTTCCGCTACGTTCCCTTCGTTCCCACGCCCGGAAGTATGCGGGCTGTCAATGGCTTCGATACGCACGGGCATGGAACGCACGTTTGTGGAATAATCGCCGGGCGGAATGTCGGTGTCGCGCCGGATGTCGATCTTCTGGCAGCGGCAGTGATCGAAAGTGAGACGGTCAAAACCAGTCTGGAACGGATTGTGGTCGCGCTGGACTGGATGCTGTCGCACTTCAGCCTGATGGAAAATCAGGACAAACCGATGATCATCGGCATGTCACTTGGTTTTCGACCGGAGTGGATCGGCGCGCCGGCATTCAAGACGGTCACCGAAGGTATGCGGTTACTGCTGCGCACGCTGGTGGAGGATTTCGATGTCCTTCCGATCATCGCCATCGGCAACGACGGTCCTGGCGTGGTCCGCGCCCCTGGTTCCTACGCCGAAGCGCTGGGGGTTGGCGCCGTCGATTTCGATCTCAACCCCTGGTCCAGCAGCAGCAGCGGGCAAACGCCCGACGGACTGCACAAGCCCGATATTGTCGGCTTCGGAGTGAATGTCATGTCGAGCCTGGAGCGCGACCTTCAGCGCCGCAGTTTGTATGCCCGGATGAGCGGCACAAGCATGGCGGCGCCTTATGTGGCAGGCATTGCTGCGCTGATCGCTTCCGCCAACCCTGGTTTGCAGGGGGCTGCCCTGCGTCAGCGGCTGCTGGAAACCGCGCTTCCGCTATCGGCGCCCGCCGAACGGGTCGGCGCCGGGTTGGCGAGGTTTGTCCTATGAGCACGAAGCACGAGCAGACTCCTGCGCCACGGAGCACGAAGCACGAGCAGACTGCTGCGTCACAATCCAACAACCGTGTGCGCGCTCTGGTTCGTTCGGTTGTGACCCTGCAGCGCCCCTCCGCTGAGGAACTCGCGCACTGCACCCGTGCCGAGAAATACCGTCGCTTGCGCGAACACAACGGGCAGGCGCGCACTCGCCTGCTGCACTGGATCGATGAGCATGGCCTCAGTGACGAGGTTGTGCAGGTCAGTGAACCGACGGCCTTCAACACCCTCTTCGTCGTCGGCACCCGCCATGCGATCGACGAACTCTCCCACGCCCCCGATGTGCTCCACGTCGCTGAAGACGGCGACATCACCACCGACCTGCCGCGTGCCGATAGGCGCAGCGTCCCGACCCATCCGCCTGTCGATCAGTCCCGCGACGAAGAGGAAGGACGAGAAGCGCATTATTCAGGCTTACATCAACCGGAGCGCCAGATGCAGACCTATCTCTTCTTGATGACTATTGGACCGGTGCAGGACTTCATCGCCGCTGCCCGACGTTCGCGTGACCTGTGGGCCGGGTCGCATCTGCTGAGCGATCTTGCCCGACAAGCGGCTAAAGCTTTGCAAAGCGAACGTGCGACGTTGATCTTTCCTGACCAGGGTGATCTCGATGCGCATGACGTCGTGAATCGGCTCCTCGCCGAAACGACCGTACCACCCGACCAATTGGGACCGCGTGTAGAAAAAGCTGTGCGCGGCCAACTTCAGCAGCAAGCCCGAGACCTCTTCGACGGAATACCCGGTCTGCGCAATGAACCATCATTGGCCAACCAGGCGCTCCAGCAGGTTGATGATCTGCTTGAGATCTTCTGGGCTTGCGTCCCCCGAACAGAGAACTACCAGCAGGATCGTGATGATCTTGAGGCGGCGCTGGCGGCGCGGAAAAACACGCGCGAATTCCGCCAGCCCGCATACGCCGCGATGGTTCCCAAGTCCTCGATTGATGGCCTGCGCGAGTCTGTCATTCCCGAAGAGTACTTCCCTAAACCGGGTTCGGACGAACGTGAGCGCAAACTGCAACAACTGCTCGGATTATTTGGCGCAAAGAAGGCCGAACGCCTGTCAGGAGTTGATTTGCTCAAGCGCCACCTTCCGGGAGCGGGAGGCATTACCGATTTTCCCAGCACCTCACACTTTGCGGCGTTGCCCTGGCTGTATCGCCATCAACAGTTTGCCACCGCCTTCGATGCATACCTCAAGGATGTTCAGAAATACTTTCAACCAGAGCGGATACACCCGCATCGCTTCCGGTATCTGAACCTGTTTCAGGAAATTGACGCCTCGATCCTGTTCGCCGAACGTCTGGCGGAAGAAGTTGATGCTGCAGACCTGAACGAGGTGCAGAGCAGGCTGAATGATCTTGTCAGAGCCATTGGTTCCTGTCCTGAGCCATACTATGCCGTTCTACACGCCGACGGCGATCGTATGGGTCAGGTGATCGACACGCTTGCGCGGATGCCGGATGGTCGCCAGCAGCATCAACTCTTCTCCCGCGCGCTCGACACATTCGCCAGTGGTGTGCGCACAATCGTTGAAAGCGAAGAGCATCGAGGAGCGCTCGTGTATTCCGGCGGCGACGATGTCCTGGCGTTTCTGCCAGTGGATACGGTCATTTCTTGCGCGAGGCGACTGGCGGAGGGTTTTGCAGCGGCGCTTCAGCCGTACAGAAGTGCAGATGGTCTCTCGCCGACCCTCTCAGTCGGCGTGGTCATTAGCCATCACCTTGAGCCGCTTTCGTCGGTGCTGGATCTGGCGCGCCAGGCGGAGAAGGTTGCCAAACACACCCGTAATGCTCTGGCGATCATCCTGAGCAAGCGCAGCGGTGTTGATACGACCATTAGCGGTGAGTGGCAGAGCGGTTTTGTGGAACGTCTGGAGCGGTTCATCAAACTGCATCAGACCAATGCCTTTCCCGATGGCGCGGCGTTTGAATTGCGCGATCTCGACGAGCGGGTGGGACGCATCATTTCTGACGAGGCGTTGGTTGCCGAGGCGTTGCGTATTCTGAAGCGAAAACGCGCACAGCATGGTCAGGCTGCGCTGGCCGAAGACGATCTGAATCTGATCAAACGGACACTGGAAGATGGTGCAAGCCGCCACCGCTGGGGCGTCAACGAGTTGGCGGACGAACTGATCGTGGCGCGTGAATTCGCCCGCGCTCGCGGTTTGCGACGGAATGAGGAGTAGAGTCGCATGATCTGGATCATCGAACCGCGCGACCCCTTGATTGCGCGCGACGGACGACCATTCGGACCTGATCCTGGCGCACGCGCCAACACGCTTCCCTTTCCCCCGCCTTCGGTTGTGGTTGGCGGGTTGCGCCACAAGGCTGGCATGGATGCAACTGGCTTGTTCGATGGGACTCCTTCCACCATTCAACGGATCAAGCAACTGACCCTGCGTGGTCCGTTGCTCGTCGAACTTGATCAGGAGACCGACGGCATCAGACAGTTCCTGTTTCCTGCGCCTGCCGATGCGCTGGCGCTAGACCCTGCCGATACAATAGCGGGTTCCAGTGCATTGCGCGTCATCCGCCTGGCGCCACACGATCTCGATGCCGCGCCGGTGACCAATCTGCCAGATGGTCTCCGACTCGTGACGCCAGCGGTTCGCGCACCGGACAAAGTCAGCGCGCGCGCTCCGCGTTTCTGGCATCAATCTGCCTTTGAACGCTGGTTGGTGAGTCCGCACGACGATCACACCGTAACACTCGACGAGCTTGGTATCGCTGCACTCGAACAGGATGTGCGCATGCATGTCAGTGTTCTGCCGGAAACGCAAACAGCGCGCGAGGGCGCCCTGTTTCAGACGCGCGGTCTGGAGTTTACCTGGCGGGATCATCAGAAGGAGTCACGGTTCGTTGTTCGTCGTCTGGGGCTGGCAGCGGCGTTTGAAGATGAATCAGGCGCATATGTTCCACCCAACTTTGCGAGAGGTTTCGCGTCGCTCGGTGGAGAACGGCGCCTGATGCTCTGGAAAACCATTGCCGCGACCCTGCCGGCGCCACCTGACGGTCTGATTGAACGGATCGTCGCTGACCGGCGCGCACGGGTGATTCTGGCATCGCCTGCCATCTTCAGGGAAGGCTACCGTCCACCGCTGGCGTGGGAGCGCGGCGGCGTGAGCGCGCAGCTCATAGCCGCAGCCGTGCCGCGCGCTCAGGTGATTTCCGGTTGGGATCTGCACCTGGGTAAACCCAAGCCCACCCGCCGTCTTGCGCCTGCCGGATCGGTCTACTTCATCGAATGGCCCGAAGGCGCTGATGTGCGCGCCTGGATTGAAGCAACCTGGATGCAGAATGTCAGTGACGATGACCAGGATCGACGGGATGGATTTGGTCTGGCCGTTCTGGGGGTCTGGAATTGAACCGCGAATGAGCATTACCTCGTCTTCCGAACAGACACGCCGGTTTGTCAATGGCACAGGAGAACGCCCGATGACGCGAAAACCACCTGATATCCAACTGCCTGGGTTCCAGATCCGTGGCGCTGCGCCACAGGTGCATATTCGCTCCTACAAGATCATCACTCCCTTGTTCGGCGGCGGGGTCGAACCACAGCACGCCGATCCCATAAGCGTGGTGCGCGCCAGTGAAATCCGTGGCCAGCTCCGCTTCTGGTGGCGCGCAACCCAGGGGGGACGGTACGAACTCAAGGGTCTGGCCGCTATGAAGCAAGACGAAGATGCCATCTGGGGTTCTACGAGCCGCCCGTCGCTGGTTCAGATTGAGGTGCGCAACGTCACACGAGGAGAGCCTCTTACAAAAGCGGGTGGAAATAACGGTTTCTTCTTCGGCGACCCGATCAGATCGCCAATAAGCTACGCGGCTTTCCCTCTCCGTGAGGCCTCTGGCGGACCGGCGCCAGGCGGTCTGGTGTTCGGCGTCGAGTTTCAACTGGCTATCACCCTGCCCGCAGAGCAGATATGGCGTGATCAGGTCATCGCCGCCCTCTGGGCGTGGGAGACGTTCGGCGGCATCGGGGCGCGCACCCGCCGGGGTTTCGGGGCGGTTTTTTGCCATCATGTCGAAGGCGTCCAGGGCGCCGGACCCTGGCTGCCATCGAACAGTGATGAACAGACCGTCCAGCAATGGTTGCATGACCATTTGGAGCGCTTCGTGCAGCCAGGCAATGGTCCCGGAGATGTGCCGCTGCTGGATCGAAAGCCCCTGCCGACCATCGGGAAGAATACAAACATCGAGACGTTTCAGAAGAACTTCGAGGAGAAAATGCGCAAACTTCTCATTGACAGCGGATGTCTGAAGGCGCAGGTTGATAACTGGTTGCCGGCGCTCATTGCCTGGTATTATCCGATTGAACAAATGCGCAAGTTTCGTCAGAAGCGACATGATAATGCTCAAGGCAAACCGTTTGGACGAAGCCACTGGCCCGAACCTGATGAGATCCGCTGGCGCTTTCCCAACGGTTTCCGTGGACGTCACGCTCAGCCAGCGCCACCCAATCGACGGCGAACGAACAAATTTCCCCGCGCCGCCTTTGGGCTGCCGATCGTGTTCCAGTTCAAGAATGGCGTGGACCAACCAAGAGGCAGCAAGATTGATCCGCCCCAGACGATCCTTCAGGGAGACCATCATGATCGTCTTGCCAGCCGCCTGATCCTGCGCCCGCTGGCGTGCGCTGATGGAGGCTTCGTCAGCATGGCGCTCGTATTAAGCGCGCCCTCCCTGCCGCCCCGAGGATTGAAGCTTGAAGGCGCCAATCAATCGGGCGGTATTGATACGCAACCTCTGACAGCGACAGAGGCGAGTTTTCCGCCACTGAATGGTAAGCCCGATGTGCTGCGGGCATTTCTTGATACACTTTGAGGAGCACCCATATGGCAAACGCGCGTCTGTACTTTGTGCATGCCCTCTCGCCTCTCCACGCCGGTACGGGGCAGGGCGTCGGCGTCATTGATCTGCCGATTGCCCGTGAAAAGGCCACCGGCATCCCCTACCTGCCCGGCTCATCGGTCAAAGGGGTCTTGCGTGACAGTATGCAGACTGGCGGTAAGAATGGCGCTGTCAAAAACCTGTTCGGTCCCGATACGAGCAATGCCGCAGAGCATGCCAGCGCCGCGCAGTTCGCCGATGCGCGCCTGCTGTTGCTGCCGATCCGCAGCCTGCGGGGCACATTTGCCTGGGTGACATCGCCATACCTGCTGCGCCGCCTGATCCGCGACGCTGCAGAAACCGGTCTGACACCGCTTGGCGCGCTGCCGGTTCCTTCCCATCGACAACAGGCGCTCATCAGTGGCGACGCGATCCTCTACAGCAACGGCAATCTCGTTGTTCTGGAAGACCTTGACCTTAGCGCTGAACGGCATGATGACGTCAGCGCATGGGCAATGCGGATCGGCAATCTTGCGTTTGCCAGTGATGATGAACGCGCTATGCTGGGGGAACGGCTCTGCATCGTCCACGACGATGTGCTCAGCTTTCTGCTCACAACGGCAACCGAGGTGGTCGCGCGGATCCGGCTGCAGGAAGACAGCAAAACGGTTGCAGAAGGCGCGCTCTGGTACGAAGAGGCGCTGCCGGCGGAGACACTGCTGTACGGGGTCATCTTTGCGCAGACCATTTGCGAATATAGAGCGCAGCAGGCATTCGTCGATCTCAATTCCTTCAACGGAAGGGTCTTCCAGTTCGGCGGCAAGGCGACGGTTGGGCGGGGTCTCTGCCGGTTCCAGATGGCGGGAGGAGCACAATGACCGAAGAACGCTTTATGACCCGCGAGCAACGCTATGCGCAGGCAGTATATCAACAGATCCAGCCGCTGATCAATAAGCCCGAACAGGAACGCAAGGCATACGGTTCACTGGCGCACAAACTGCCGGTGCTCATCCGCACCTCTGGTCTGGCGCAGGCGCTGGCATTCGTTCGCGCGCGCAATAAAGAGGGCACGCCACAGCAACAGTTACTTGCCGATCTCGAAGCAGTGCTTCGTACAAATGGCGCACTTGCCGAAGGCGCCAATCTGGTCACTCGCAGCCGTGAAGCCGATTTTGAAGAGTATCTGCGCCTGACCGAAGCCGCGCTTCAGGCATTGCTTTGGTTCAAACGCTTTGCTCAATCGGAACTGAAGGTCGAAGCGGGGACAGAGGCCGAATAACGTAAGGAGACCGTCAAACGATGCCAGAGCATTCTCTTCGTCAGCGCCTGAGGGATCTGAGGGCCATTCGCGGAAGCACGCATCCGGGCCTGTGGCTGGAGCGCTTTCTACCCGAGCAGTTGCGCCAGGACGAGCAACCACGCGGGCGACATCCACATAGTGAACATATTGCAACGGCAGTCCAGCTCGACGAGCCGCAGGGCTACCGGCGCTTCTTCGAGCGCTGGCGCCAGGCGCTGGCGAACTTGTCGCTGCCTGAAGGGTTTGCATTGCGCAGCGGAAGAGCAAAGGCGCGCGGGCGCATTGTGGTAGGATTAGGCGCGGAGAGCGTGCTGGAAAACGCCATCACCCTGCACCGCACCTATGGTGTGCCCTACCTTCCCGGCAGCGCCCTGAAAGGACTGGCGGCGGCCTATGCCCATCAGTATCTCGATGGCGACACCTGGCGCAAACCGCCGCTGAAGGTTCCTGACGACGCTCCGTACACAGCGCACGAAATCCTGTTCGGTTCCACCCGCAGCGCAGGCTATGTCACATTTTTTGACGCGCTCTATGTTCCGGGAAGCGGCTACCGGGCTATGGGAAGGAATAACTGGACGCAACCATTGCTTCCCGATGTATTGACGGTGCATCATCCGAAGTACTATCAGCAGAATCCGCCTGAAGCGCCTGCCGATTGGGACAGCCCGACGCCGATCAGTTTCGTTAGCGCAACCGGCAGTTTCCTGGTCGCACTGACAGGACCACAGGCATGGGTTGACACTGCCTGGAACATCCTCGCCCGGGCGCTCGACACGTTGGGCATCGGTGGGAAAACATCCGCCGGTTACGGGCGCATGGATCTGGAGCGCAGCGATGGACCTGCGACACAAAGCGCCGCTGCACCTGCCAGCGCCGAAACGACCGCTCCCACAACCCCACAGTTGCCACGCGATTTTGAAATGGCGCTTAGGGCGAGCAACGCTGGATCACTGCCCAATCTGATCCAGCGCTGGCGAGGGTTACCTGATGCCATTCGCCCTGCTGCAGCGCGCGCGATGATTGAGCACGCTCGCGCAATAAAAATCAAGAATCTAGAACAGAAACCCTGGTACCAGGATTTGCGTGCATCTATCGAGGGAAGCCAGGAATGAGGGGAGGTTCTCATGTCCAAAAGACCCAACCTTAACAACCTTATTCTCTCCACCTGCGGCACGAGCCTGCTTACCAACGGACGTTCTGAGGGAGAACGCCGGTTGGTGACAAAGCACTCAAATGTGAAACAACGCGATGATTTAGCATCTGAGGTCGTGCAACAAATCGAATATCTCATCAATGACGTGCGCCAGAAAGCGGAAAACGCGCCTCTGCCCGATATAGCGCGCACGTCTGCTGAACTGAACGCACTGGTGCAATTGTACAACAACCAGCCGTTTCCCAAACAAGACGTTCATATTTTGCTTTGTACCGACACATGGCTTGGTGAAGAGGCTGCCCGCATCGTAGAGCAGTATCTTCGACGCCAGGGATGTCAGCAAGTCATACTGTACCGCCAGAAAGACCTGCAAACTGCAGAGTTGAGCGGTTTCCAGCTGGCACTGGCTGACCTCGTCAGATGGCTTGATGAAAATCTTTCTGGCTATAGGCAGCATTACCGTATCATCTTCAACCTGACCGGAGGCTTCAAAAGTGTCCAGGGTTTCCTGCAGTCGCTGGCGCCCTTCTATGCTGATGAAGTCATCTACGTTTTTGAGTCGCAAAAAGAATTGCTGCGCATTCCGCGCCTGCCGCTGCGCATGGCCGCCACCGAAACGGTACAAAACCACCTGGTGACTATACGACGCCTGAGCCTCAATCTGCCGGTATCTCATAATGAGATCAGCGAACTGCCCGAAACGTTGATAATGCGAGTAAACAGCGATGTCGCGCTATCGCCGTGGGGTGAGGTCATCTGGAGTCAGGAGAAAAAAGAGATATATCAGGAGCGACTTCATCCCTCCCCTTCTGAACGCATCGTTTTCAGCCCAAAATTTGAGCGCGACGTCAGCAATCTCCCGCCTGACCGCTGTATCCTGGTCAATGAGCGCATCGACGACCTGGTACGCTATCTGGAGACAGGCGCCAACCCGAAATCGCTCGACTTCAAGCAGTTACGCGGCAATCCCTGTCCTCCTTCCACGCACGAATGCGATGCCTGGAGCGACCGCGACGCCCGGCGAATATTCGCGCATTTTGGCGGTGACAGACTCGTTCTTGACGCACTGGACAAGGGGTTGCACTGATAGAGCATTAACCCCTGATGGAATCCCGCTTCGTGGCTGGCGTTGGCTTCGACAGGCTCAGCCAACGCTGGCTGCAAGTCGGTCAATGTGTGCGAGATTAGGCAACGTCCGATTGATTGCTCCGCGGGATGCTCAGCGACTCCATCGTTGCCTGAGCCTGTCGACGTTAACGGTGGGGCGACTGAGATCGTGCAAGCCCCTTCGGGGCTTACTTGTCCTGAGCCGGGGCGCTGCGGGCTGAAGCCCTGGCTGAGATCGTGCAAGCCCCTTCGGGGCTTCTACGTACTGAGCGAGAGCTTTAGCCCGCAGCTCACAGAACGCGCGACCGGGCCGCAAGGGTTACTAGAGGAGGCGCGGCATGGCAGTCCAAGCGATGCGGCACTCCTGTCAAAGCGTAAGAGTGCTTCGAATTCCCGCGGCTGACTTACTCCCCGCCCGTCGGCGTCACATCGCACACCGCCACATACCCCGCCACCTCACGCCCTACGGCATGCTCGACATCGTCCAGCCGCACGGTCAGCGGTCCGCCGAACGGCGCCACCGCTACGATGGTCACATCGACGCCGGGACGTAAACCAAGTTCCGCAAAGTAACGCAGCATCGCCGGGTCGTGGTCGCTCACCTCGGCAACCGTCGCCGATTGACCGGTTTGCAGGTCGCTCAGGCGGGTGGTGTGGGGTGGTGGCATTGTACCATCGCGCTTCGGGATCGGCGCACCGTGCGGGTCGGTCGTCGGGTAGCCGAGGAGTGCATCGATCCGGTCCTCCAGGTCCTCCGACAACACGTGCTCCCACTTCTCCGCTTCGGCATGCACCTGATCCCACGGCACGCCTAACGCCTCGGCGAGGTAACGCTCGATCAGGCGATGGTGGCGGATGACTTCCAGCGCGATCTTTTCGCCCGCTGGAGTCAGCACGACACCCTGGTACGGTTCGTACTCCACCAGGTTGAGCGCAGCCAGTTTTTTGATCATGCCGGTCACTGATGCGGGCGAATTGCCCAGGCGCTCGGCAATCGCGTTGGTCGCCACACGCCCGTGCTCGCGCTGGAGGTCGAAGATGGTCTTCAAATAATCCTGGACGGACTCGGTGTGCTCTGACAGTGGCATAGCCTTGGCATATTTAGGCATTCCTAAACCAGCCTCATTATACCGTTCTGGCAACCGGCATGTCAAGGTAATGGTACAATACCGGGTATGGACACGAATGTCACCATTCTGGCAATCGAAACATCGTGCGATGAAACGGCGGCGGCGGTCATTCGCGGCGGTCGCACGATCATCTCGAATGTCGTGGCGTCGCAGATCGATGAGCACCGCCGCTATGGCGGCGTTGTTCCCGAAGTTGCGTCGCGCCAGCATATTCTGACGATCGATGCTGTGTTGCACGATGCGTTGCGCCTGCTCCCGGGTGGATGGAACGACATTCATGCCGTTGCAGCCACCTACGGTCCTGGGCTGGCGGGCGCGCTGATGACCGGGCTGAATGTTGCCAAGGCGATTGCCTGGATCCGTGAACTGCCATTCGTTGGGGTCAACCATATCGAAGCGCACATCTACGCAAACTGGCTGCTGACCGATGCGCAACCTGATGCGCCCGAACCGCAGTTTCCCGTTGTTGCGCTGGTCGTCAGCGGCGGGCATACGCTGCTGGCGCTGCTCGAAGGGCACGGTCGCTACCGTATGCTTGGGCAGACGCGCGATGACGCGGCGGGCGAGGCATTCGATAAGGTTGCGCGGTTGCTGGGGCTTGGCTTCCCCGGTGGTCCTGCCATTCAACAGGCGGCTGAAAACGCGCCCGGCGGCGTCACCTTGCCGCGCGCCTGGCTGCGCGACAGCTACGATTTTTCGTTCAGCGGCTTGAAAACCGCGGTGTTGCACCAGATCCGCGAGTATCGGGCGCGTGAAGCGGCGCTTCAGCCTGGCGCCGGCAAACGTGGCGCACCCGCAGCCGCTAACCCGCCTCCCCTTCCACCGGCCATCGTAGCGCGTCTGGCGCGCGCATTCCAGGAGTCGGTCGTCGATGTGCTGGTGACCAAGACAGTCGAGGCGGCGCGCGCCTTCGGCGCAACCGAAGTGCTGCTGGCAGGCGGCGTGGCAGCCAACCTCCGCCTGCGCGAAGAACTGCGCCGCCGTTCACCGGTTCCGGTGCGCGTCCCGCCAATCGCCCTCTGCACCGATAATGCCGCCATGATCGGCGCTGCCGCCTTTTACCGCTTCGACGCCAGCAAACAGGATGGCTGGGATCTCGATGTGCAGCCGAATCTGCCGTTGCAGGCGGGGTAGAACACCTGTCGGCGGCGGTCGTGTAGGACGCCCACAAGGGGCGGCCCCTACGCTGGCGGTCGTGTGGGGCGGTCGTGCGCTGGCAGCGTGTCGTCATCCTTCGCTTCCCGTGCGACCGTTATCTTCGCATGCTGGCGGCTTCGCTCCTATCGCTTGCAGGACTCAGTGTATCTTTCCCCGGAAGTACATGGATACTATTCCCTGTACGGCGAGCGTGTTCCAATCTATGCTGCCTGTAACACTAACACTATCGAAGGAGCAGTTCAATGACAACAAAGAGTCTTCAGGCAAACAAACGTCAGTGGGAAGACCTTGGCCAGCTCGACCCGTTCTGGGGAATGACCGGCACGAACCGTTTTGATGGGTGGGACGTCGAGGCGTTTCTACAGACCGGCGACGAACAGGTTGCCTGCCTGGTTAACAGATTGCGCAATTTGAGCGTCCAAAGCGCTGGTCAACCGTGCTCGATTTCGGTTGCGGCGTTGGCCGGCTTGCGCCTGCCTTCCGCGTTCATTTCGAGCACTACATCGGTATCGATATTGCCGAGAGCCTGATCGTCAAAGCCCGCCAACTCCACGCTGACCTCAGCCTGGCGCATTTTGTCGTCAGCGCCAGTACAACGTTGCCGATTGCATCGAACAGTTGCGATATGGTCCATGCATGGGGCGTGCTGCAGCACGTGCCCGACCAGACCAGTGCGCTCGGCTATGTTGCCGATTTCGTGCGGGTAATGCGACCGGGGGGCTTGCTGGTCTTCACCGTGCTAGATTCGATCCATCCCATTTATCGTTTGCAGCCGCGCCGTCGTGCGTATGCGCTGCTGCGAACGGTCGGCGTGCCTCCGGCGATCCTATACCGCCGCCTCAAACTCTATCCCCACGAAGTGCATCCCCTGCCAGGACAGCGCGTGACTGCCCGGTTGAAGGCAGCAGGAGCGCACATCCTTGGCATCCATGATGATTCGCCGCCGGACGCTCCACACCAGTGGCGGACGTACTATGTGACGAAATGAATAAGTGGCAGAAGCGAGGGTCACAGGCGCTTCCGGTGCGGACCTGACCCCAGAACGCGGACGTGGAATACTACGCCACAGGCGCTTCGGCGCCCGGTGGGGCGCTGCGGCGGAACCAGCGGTTCCACTCGCGGTTCTCCCACACCACCAGCAATTGCGCAGCGTTGAAGATCGACGAATACGTGCCGCTGATCAGCCCGATCAACAGGATCAGCACCAGATTGCGGATACTCTCGCCGCCGAAGAGCAGCAGCGCTACCAGGGTGAAAAAGGTGGTCAACTGCGTATTCACCGAGCGCGGCAACGTCTGCACAATGCTGTGATTGACGATATCATCGAAAGTTTCGGCGGGGCGCCGGTTGATCAGATTTTCGCGGATGCGGTCGAAGACCACAATCGTGTCATGCACTGAGAAACTGATGACGGTCAGCAGCGCAGTCAGAAACAGCGCGTCCACCTCCAGCCCGATGGTGATGCCCAGGATCGAGGCGACACCCAGCACCAGCAGCACATCGTGGATCATTGCCAGGATGGCGCAGACGCCGTAGCGCACCGGATGCGGCGCCCGGCGAAAGGCGAGCGTCAGATAGATCAGAATGACTACACATGCCGCGATCACGGCAATGACCGCGCTACGGGTTGACTCGGCGCTCACCGTGGCGCCGACCGTCTGCAATGCCTGTTGATTCACCTGGCCATACTCGGCGCTGAGTGCGCGCAGCACCTGCTGGCGCTGCGACTCCGGGTCGGTTTCGCTCAGGGAACGGGTGCGCACCACAGCGCTGGCGACCGTGCGCCCATCGACCTGCGACTCGGTCAACTGTACCAGCGCCCCCTCAAACCCATGGGTGGCAAAAATCGCGCGAATCCGCTCAGTATCGAGTTGGCCAGGCGTGCGCTCGACGAACTGCAGATCCCACAGCGCACCGCCGCTGAAGTCGATACCCAGGCGCAACCCGACGATCGCCAGTGAGACAAGGCCGGGAAGGATGATCAGCATCGATAGTGCGAACCACCAGTAGCGCAGTTTGACAAGTTTATCCATACGTCTCTCTTGAAATCATCAGGCTATGCCGCCTCACGGGCATGGCGCATTCCCGGCGCATCCTTCAGTTCGTACAGCCAGGGATTCTGCGCAAATGGCAGCGGATTGATCGTATGCAGAAACGTGCGCGTCACCACCATGGACGTGAACAGACTTAGCAGAATACCAAGCCCGAGCGTCAGGGCGAACCCCTTGATCAGGCTGACGCCGAAGGTATTGCCGAACATGAACAGGATGGTGCACGTAATCAGCGTCGCCACGCTTGAGTCGCGAATGGCGGGCCAGGCTTCGACGAAGGCGGCGTCAATCGACGCATTCAGCGACTTGCCACGGCGCAACTCTTCCTTCAAGCGCGCAAAGATCAGCACATTTGCATCGACTGCCACACCGATCGAGAGAATGAAACCCGCAATGCCCGGCAGCGTCAATGTCACCGGTATCAACTGGTAGAGCGCAAAACTGATCAGCGTATAGAGCAACAGCGCCACTGTCGCCAGCACGCCTGGCAACCGATAGAACAGAATCATAAACAGCGCCACCGTCGCCAGACCGACAACGCCTGCCACAATGCTCGCATCGACCGACCCTTGCCCCAGTGACGCTGAGACTGTCCGACTCGATTCGACCTGAAGCGGCACCGGCAAGGCGCCAAACTTGAGTTGCGTGTAGATCTGCTCGGCGTCCTGGCGCGTACTGGTCGTAATTTCACCGCGCCCCCCGACCAGCGCCGCCTGGACGATCGGGCAACTGAACACCTGATTGTCGAGCACGATACACATCGGGCGCTGGATGTTGGCGGCGGTGAACTGCTCCAGTCGGCGCGCCGACTCGCCGGTGAATGCGAAAGGCACAGCAAACTGGTTTTGCAGACTCTGACCGGCGATCTGCGGCGGCTGCACCGAGTTCAGATCCAGGTCCTTGCCGTCGGTAATGCTCTCGTAGATCGGACCTTCTGGAACCGTCGGCGATATCGTTTCAGTCGAAGTGATCGACTCCGTGTCGGTGACCGGTGTTGTGGGGCGCAGCGCAATCGGATTGGGGCTGCCGGTGGTGCGCACGATGGCGCCCGGAGAAAGGAATTCGCCTTTGGTGTCGATGAACTCCAGCTTCCCAGTGCCGCGCAACGTTTCAATCGCCTGTTCAGGGTTGGCAATGCCTGGTATCTCGACGATGATCCGGTCATTTCCCGACAACTGGACGACCGACTCGGCCACGCCGAGACCGTTGATGCGGCGCTCGATGACGCCGGCCGCTGTCTGCATAACGCTGCGCTCGACCGGTTCAGCCGCACGGAGCAGCACCTGTGTGCCGCCGCGCAGGTCGAGACCCAGGCGAATGCTGACGTCGCGGTTGAACAGCCAGCGTCCTTCGGGCGCAAAGACGATCGACAGCGCGATGCCGGCGATCAGCAGGATGAAAATGAGCGAGTAGATATCCCGGTTACGCACGATGGTATCTCTCTGTTGCGTGCCACGACAATCGTTTTACACGCCGCCCGCACAGACGCGGGGCAGGCGTTAGACCCCGGCATTATAGCCATGCGGCGAGGGGATGTCAATAGAGCGACATGCCCCTGGGCGACAATCGTCTGAGTTGTGTCGTGGAGCGATGGACGTAGTTCAACGCCTCTTGCTTCAGGCTTGCGCTCTCAGCACAGACCTCATACTAACGTGCGGTCAGTCAGACAGGATGTTCGAGCGCCCGGTTCGCAACGCGCACCAGCAGTCCGTGTCGTGAACGTAGGACTGCGCAGTGGCGCCAGCAGCCCCGGCGGGGCTTGCACGTGCGGTGCGCGCAGTCGAACCGCGTCTTCAGCGAGGGCTTTCGCCCGCAGCACCCCGGCGCCCCGCTGTGCTCCCCGGCAGTCTTGTATAAATGACCGCACATGAGTATCAAGGATTCGGGTGCGTTAACCTGCCACCTGTAACCTTCAACACTCAACTTTCAACGTTCCTACCGCCCCCCAAGCGCCGCATCGACCGCCTGACGCATGCGGGCGTAGATTTCTTCCACACTGGTCGCGCCGGTGGTATCGACCAGTTGACCATTCACAGCGAATGATGGAGTTCCCGGCAGGCGCAACGCATCACCCGCTGCTTTTGCCTGGTTGATAGCGTCGCGGAAGCGATTGCTGGCGTAGCACTGCTCGAATGCAGCGGCATCGAGACCGATCTGGCGCGCATAGGCGACAAATTGCGCCCTGGGGTCTGGTTGAGGGCTCCACTGGCGCTGGTTGGTGAAGAGGTAATCGTGCATTGCCCAGTATTTGTCGGCGCCCTGTTCACCCGCGCAACGTGCTGCATATGCGGCAGGGGCGCCGTTCACGTGCCCGCTCAACGGGTACTCATGGTACACGAATTTGACTTTGCCGGTCGCAATATATTCCTGCTCGAACTGCGAAGACAACACAGTTGCGTAATAGGCGCAGCCGGGGCACTGGAAATCCGAGAATTCGGTCACGACAACCGGCGCGTTGGCATTCCCTTTGAAGAAAAAGCCATTGTCGTCCACCCCCGTGGGAACATTCGCCATCGGGCGCGCCGGTTCGCGCCCGGGAGTCGCCGCAGGCTGCCGGTTCTGCAGCGTAACCGTTGCGGCAATTGCAATCACCAGCAGAACAGCAGCGCCCATCACCACGTAGAGTGCGCGGGAAGCGCCGCCGCTTTTCTTCGTCTGAACCGCTCGACCACGCTGCGAACGTGTGCTCATAGTGCAACTCCGCGTATCGTATATCAGTAGATTGCCGGACTTCGGCGCGCCTCCAGTGCATCCCGCCGGACGCGCAACGGGCATTATACCATCACTGCAAGGGGGACACACGTTTGCGGAGTTGCACGCAGGATAAGAGTCTGATGAAAAAGCGCCATGATATAATACGCATCTGTCAGCGCTGTCGCTCCAATTCCCTGTACCCGCATTCGAGGGCGTCGTCCTGCCGGGTGTGCGCTGACCCGCAATATCAGTATCAATCTCGGGAAAAACACTGCCAATGTTGAATGTCCTTTCCGCCGATATACTGAATAGTGATCGGCTGTTTCAGTCGGCTTCGCAATCCGTCGTTCGGCAGGGAGAACAGTACGTCAAGCGCGGGCAGGTTATCATCGATTATGTGGATGCGCAAAACGCACAGATTAGCGTCTTCGAGTCGCTGGGCGTGGCGCACCAGGTCACTGTTCGCATGCACAACCATCAGATCTTTGCCAGTTGTACATGCCCGCAGCGCCACTACTGGACGCTCTGCCGACACCGCGTGGCGGCGCTGCTGGCGCTCCGCGATTACCTGATCGAGCGTCCTCCAAGCCTGTGGCGCGCTGTGATCGGCAAAATAGTCGAAGTGCAACCGCAGCGCGCGCCGACTGTTCATCATGCCTGCGTTGTGTTCAGTGTGCAGCGCAGCAATTCCTCATGGACAATCGTTCCCTATGCGATTGCACACCGCTCCCTTCCTTCTGAAGCGCTGCGCGACCCCGAGGCGCTGGCGGAAGCCATCACGTCGTTGAACCTGTCGAGCGAGGCGCGCCCGATCTCATCACGCATCAATCGGGCTTCCTATCCGGGCGTCGCTGTGGAAACGATCAATGCCGTCAATATGATCGTGGTCACCAACAACAGTGCGCCCTACATTTCCTACTTGTTTGGCAATGATCGAAGCGCTGTCTATGATCCGATACTCCCGCTGCTCGCCGATCAACTCGTCTATATCGGCGAACAGGACAATCCGTTTCAGTACCGTGTGCGCGTGCTCACCAGGCCAGCATCGGTCGAGATGTCCGTCGAGCAGGGCGATCAAGGCGCGCTCCGCCTCAGAGCACACCTGAACGTCGCCGGTGAACACATTGTGCTCGATCCGCGCGATGCTACAGTCTTCATCCGTAGACCGCTCCGGCTGATCGTCGGTGAATGGCTGTTGCCGGTTGATGCGCCAGACGGCGCCGCTGAAGCCCTGATCGAATACCCCGACCTGACGATTCCTCCGAATGAGCAGGAAGAGTTCTTCGATCGGTATCTGCTGCCGCTAGCGGAGCAGTTGCCGCTCAGCGGCGATCTACTGCGCTGGGAAGACATTGATGTTGCGCCGACGCCGCGCGTTTACCTGAGTGAAGTGGAAGGAACACTGCGCGCGCAGGTGCGCTTCGCCTACGGCGATTATGAAGTGCAGGCGGACAAATCGCCGCCACAACGCATCATCCGGCGACATCCCGGGACGATGACCCTGGTACGCATCCGCCGCTATATCGAAGAGGAAATGGTCTTCCTGCAGGACCTGGGAGCGTCCACATATGGGCTGAAAAAGTGCACCGACGTTGGATGGTTCGATCTGCGCAGGACGGTCCACCCGCTTGATTTTCTGCTGCACCGCATCCCGCTCCTGACGCAGCGCGGGTTCGAGATTTTCGGCGAAGACCAGATCAAGACGGCGCGGGTCAACCGCAATCGTCCGCAGATCTCGTTTCGTATCAGTTCCGGCATCGACTGGTTCGACCTTGAGGCGGTCGTCTGTTTCGGCGACCTCGAGGCGCCGTTCAAGGAGGTGCGCCGCGCCATTCGTCGCGGCGAGAAGTATCTGAAACTGGCGGACGGCGCCATCGGCGCGATTCCCGAAGAGTGGCTCGAACGCTATCGCTACCTGTTCGCCCTCGGTGAAGAGACCGACACAGGCGTGCGCCTGTCGCAGAGTCACCTGACCCTCATCGATCAACTTCTCGCTGACGCCGACCGCGCGCAGACCGACGCTGAGTTCGAGCGGCGTCGTGAACGCTTGCGTTCGTTCGAGCACATTCAGACGCAGCCATTGCCGCGCGGTTTCCGCGGCGAACTGCGCTCCTATCAGCGCGCTGCGTATGAGTGGCTCCACTTCCTCAACGAGCATGGTTTCGGCGGCTGCCTGGCGGACGACATGGGCACCGGCAAGACCGTCTGCGCGCTGGCGTTTCTGCAATCGCTCGAAGAGCGCCACCCTGATGGCTCCGCGAGCCTGATCGTGATGCCGCGTTCGCTGTTGTTCAACTGGGAGCGCGAAGCCGCAACCTTCACCCCCGATCTGCGCGTCTATGTTCACCACGATACTGACCGCATCGGCGATCCGGCGCTGTTCGACCGTTACGATCTGGTGTTGACCACCTACAGTACCATGCTGCGCGACATCGAGTTGCTGCGGCGCTACTGTTTTCGCTACGTCATTCTCGATGAATCGCAGGCGATCAAGAATCCGCTGACGGAAACTGCGAAAGCGGCGCGACTGCTCAACGCCGAACGGCGCCTGGTTCTTACCGGCACGCCGGTTGAAAACTCGACGCTCGAACTGTGGAGCCAGTTTGCGTTCCTCAACCCTGGACTGCTTGGCAATCTGGACTATTTTCGTGAGGAGTTCGTCACTCCCATCGAAAAGAAGCAGAACCAGGAGACGGCGCAGTTTTTGCGCAAAATGGTCCACCCCTTCATCCTGCGCCGCACGAAGGATCAGGTGGCGCCAGAATTGCCGCCGCGCAGCGAACGGTTGCTCGAAATCGAGATGGAACCGGCACAGCGTCGCATGTACGTCAAACAGCGCGACTACTACCGCGCGTTGCTGCTAGGGCTGATCGACAACGAAGGAATCAACAATGCGCGCATGAAGGTGCTCGAAGGGTTGCTGCGCCTGCGCCAGATCTGCAACCATCCGAAACTGGTCGCCCCCGACTTCCGCGGTTTGTCTGGCAAATTCGAGTTGCTCCTGGAAACGCTCGAAACCCTGGCGGCTGAGGGGCGCAAGGCGCTGGTCTTCTCGCAGTTCGTTCAGATGCTGACCCTCATCCGCGAAGCGCTCGATGCGCGTTCCATCCGGTACGCCTACCTCGACGGTCAGACCCGTCGGCGCCAGCAAGAGGTCGATCGCTTTCAGAACGACGAGACGCTGCCGTTCTTCCTGATCAGCCTGAAAGCTGGCGGCGTCGGGCTGAATCTGACCGCTGCCGACTATGTCATCCATGTTGACCCCTGGTGGAATCCGGCAGTTGAAATGCAGGCAACCGACCGCACCCACCGCATCGGTCAGGAGAAACCGGTTTTTGTTTACAAACTCATCACCCGCGAATCGGTCGAAGAGAAAATCCTGCACCTCCAACAGCGCAAACGCGAGCTTGTTGAGCAACTGATCACTGCCGACGCCAGCATGCTCAAATCGCTCACGCGCGAGGATGTGGAGGTGTTGTTTGGGTGAGGCGGGGAAGGTGCGAAGGTTCCAGGTTGCAGGTGCGAAGGTTCCCGGTGCGAAGGTTCCCGGTGCGATGGTTCAAGGTGCAGAGGTGCAAACATATGAAAGTGAAAGGTGCGAAAGTTGAAGGTACAAAGGTGGAATCACCTTCAACCTTCAACCTTCAACCTTCAACCTTCAACCTTCAACCTTCAACCTTCAACCTTCTCCCCCTCTTCATTCTCCTGCTGTGTCTGATCCCGATCTCGCTCTACGCCGCGCCGGTGCGCCAACCGTCCGTGGCGGAACTGACCATCGGCGCGTCGGCGCAGGGGCGCCCGATCTCTGCGCTGCGCATCGGCGATGGCCCGATCAAACTGGTAATCGTCGGCAATACGCATGGCGCGCCGGAAGCCAACACCCACGCGCTGGCAACCATGCTCGCCGACTATTTCCGCACCAACCCGCACGAGGTTCCGCCTGCCGTGCGCCTCTACATCATCCCCACCATCAACCCGGATGGACTGGCGCTCGGGACACGACTCAACGCGCGTGGCGTCGATCTCAACCGCAACATGAACACCAATCTCGACGCCTGCCCCGATAATGACTGGCGCGTGACAGTGTTCGGGGCGTATGGCATCGTGTCCGACACCGGCGGACCCTACCCTGACTCGGAGGTCGAGAGTCGTGTGCTGCGCAGTTTTCTGCTCGACGCCTGGGGCACGATATTCCTCCACTCGGCGGCTGGCAACGTGTTTCCTGCATTTTGTGAGCACGCGCCATCCATCGACATGGCGCACGTCTATGCCGCTGCCAGCGGCTACCGTTACACGCGCTTCTGGGAGCAGTACGTCATCACCGGCGGCATGCACGATTGGGCTGCCGGTCTGGGAATTGCCGCAATCATTCCCGAACTGATCACCGGTACGGAACCGGAGTTCGAGCAGAACCTGGCAGGCGTTCAGGCGGTGCTGGCGGCTGTGGAAGAACTGCTCCCTGCGCCGGAGGATCGGGTCGAGAATGGTATTGTCGTACCGGCGGTTCTCTGGCGACACTGGCGTATGCACGGCGGCAACGATCTGTTCGGTCCGCCGCTGGCGCCCGCCGTTGTCGAACATGGGGTCACACGTCAGATATTCGAGCGTGCCGTGCTCGAACTGCATCCCGAATGGGCAGATACGCCGTATCTGGTGCAGGCGGCGCCGCTTGGACGATCCTACGCGCCGGTTGGCGCTGCGCCGCAGAACGATTGCGCGCCGCCGGTGTGCCTTCGGTTCACGGAGACGCCTTACGCAATACGCGGCGCTTTCGCTGCGTACTGGGAGCGCCATGGTGGAACGCAGACGTTCGGCTTCCCGCTCAGCGACGAGGTGACGGCATACGCCGCCGACGGCGAATGGCGCGTGCAACAGGTCTTCGAGCGCGCCGTGTTGACCCTGAATGATGATGGGAGCGTGGTCCTCGAACCGGTGGGGTGGGCATTTCTGGTGCGTGAACGATCGCTTGCGCCGACAGCGGCGCATCAGGTGAGGTGAGCCTGTATCGCACCTGCTGGCGCAAGCGCCAGTGACCGACTCGCTAACAGGGCTGGATGCCTGCCCCCTAACCCTTAGAGGGAGATCCAATAACTCCTGGACAAGCGAGCCTGCACCTGTGAAGCGGTTGGCGTTGGTTTCGACAGGCTCAACCGGCGTTGGCTGAGCCTGTCGAAGCCAACGCCAAGTACGAGATGGTCCAATATCTGGTTGATCTTTCTAATTAGAGAGCGATCAATCAGACGTTGCACACTATTGAGTGAACAAGCGCCCGCTACATGTGCTACTCACGTCTTCGGCGCAGCAGGAGAATGCCAAGCAACCCAAGCAGACCGCCGAGTTTAAGCAGCCTTAAGAGCGCGTCGAGCAGTGTGAGACCGCCCATCACCGCAATAAAACCGCCAACCCCCATCACAATCGTCGAAGGGAGCCAGATCATCCAGGAGTCGATCATCGCTGACTGCGGCGTTTGCGGATCGTACAGCACCTCAACCGTATCACCCACGCGATAGGCTGCGGGGTTGCTGCCCATGGTGTCCTCAAAGCGAACCGCTTCGTCGTTCGCTGTGCGAAACTCCACAATCGGGTAGAAAAGCGTTTTTCGTTCTCCATCCTGGAGTTTTGTGCGTGAAACCACTTCCACGACCGTACCCTGCGCCTTGACCATTGTGGCGATCTGCTGTTGCGTATGCGTGCGCCACAATTGTCCCAGATATAGCATACCCAGACCGATTGCCACTGCAATCAGCCCCGACACGAACGCCGAAAAAGGATTCCAGTTGCGTACGCGAACGTTCATAGATGTGCATCCTCCTTCAGTTTCTTTCAGTAACGAGCGACTGCGGAGATGCGGGAGAGACGCTGATCGACAACATCTCTCCCATGGATATCGTTCCAACCCGCGTTGCGTTGCACCGACGCCTGTCAGATGACTCAAAACTCCTACCAGACCCAATAGCACAACGTGACCGGCATCGGCGCGGCATCGTTGGTGGGATCAGGCTATCGGGCGATCAGCGGCAGGTAGACCTGAAAACCGGAGGCGGGCGGCGTCCCCAACGCTGTCAGCCCCCACCGTCGTGGCTCGTATGCCACACTGCCGCGTGGCCACAAGGCGCGTGGATCGTGGAAGACCAGCATGCGCACCAGTTTGTTCCATCCACCCAATCGACTGACCGCAATGCGCACCTCTGCGCTCCAACCCACATCCGTGGCGCTGACCGCGCCGATCATGCCCTCGGTCACCGGGTCGAACACAGTGGCAGCGCTGTTACTGCCACGTCCGCTGAGCGCCAGACCATCGCGTTGCAGCAGAAAGATTACATCGTCCGGCTGCTGGAACGGATCGGCGCTGTTGTCAACATCGAACTTCAAGATAGCCGCTTCCGTAGCGCTTGAACTTAACGGCAGCCCACTGAAACAGGCATACACATAGTCGCCCGAACGCACAAAACGCACCTGCGCGACGGTCGCTGAAGGCGTGCCCTCGTTGTAGCGCAGTGAAATGGGATGCGGGTCTGCATTGTAGGCCGAGTCATCGCAGTAGCCGTCGACTTCCGGCGCTGCGCCATCAACGATGCGCTTGGGCGCAACGTTGATCTGCGCGGTGGCCTCACCGGTATTTCCATCGCTGTCGGTAGCCGTGAGGCGGATCGTGTAGGCGCCGGGCGGCAGATTGAGCAGCGTCAATTGATTGCCATCGCCGGTTGCGCTGACGGGACCGTTCACCTGCCACTGCAACCGCGCACCGCTCAAAAAGCCGTCTTCAGGGTCGTAGGCGCGGCTGCGCAGGATCACAGGATCGCCGGGATCGAAGGAGGGACCGCCGTCTGACAGAATGTCCACTTCGGGACTCCGCTGCGCAACCGCGAAAGGATCAGATGTCACGATGGTCGTGTTCAACCCGTCGGTGGTAATGATCTGGACGCGCGCAGCGGCGCCTCCCGGCATGGCGCCGATGTCCACCGTGAGCGATGTGCTCGTCAGGCTTTGTCCCAGGACGGTCCATGTTGCGCCGTTGTCGGCGCTGTAGCGCACCATGTGGTGAAGCAGCCCGCCATCCAGATCGCTGGCGTTCCAGCGAATCGTCAGGGTGCGATCAACAGAACTGCTTCCGGTTGGCTCGATCAGCGTCACCGAAGGCGGATTCGGCGTGGAATCGAACCCGCCGATAACACTGTTGTCGGAAACGCGCACGACCTCGATGCGTGTAGGTCTCGTCGGGAGATCGAGGCGCTGGAAAAAGCCGGTGATGGTCACTCCGGGCATGCCGGGGTTCCCATCGAATTCGGTTTCAACGATACGCAATGGTTCATTGGCAAGCAGTGTCGTTCCGTTGAACGCCCGCAGATGGTACGCGGCGCTCGCCGTCGTAGAGGCGTTGATCTGCGTCGTCACCTGGCTGAGCAGCGGTTCGGGAAGCTGGAAGGTCTCGCGCATCTCGGCGACCGTCCCGGAGATAAAGCCGGTGACGATGAAGGAGAGCGTCGCCTGGGTGGTCAACGGATCGGTTGTCCCGGCAGGAAGCGCCATGCTCCGGGCGCCAACTTCGTTGAAGATGCCTCGCCAGGTGTAATCCGATGTCCAGCGCGGCTTTGGGACGAAGTGCGCATACGACATCAGATCGCCGGTGTTCTCCGGCAGGAGGAGCGCTGGCGTTCGATTGGGGCTGAGGGAACCATTATCAAAGCCAATGTATGTGCCAGGCGCGCCAATCTGGCACGGCGGGTGTGGATAGCCGCCATCCACGCCGTCGGGGACGCCTACGGGACAATTGACGTGTCCGCGTCCATAGGTATGCCCAATCTCGTGCGCCAGCGTCACGCCGCCGCCCGGCACATTCTGCGGGAAGCCGCCTCCGGGTTCCCAGAAGGTGAAAAACAGTACGTTGTTCCAGAGCGCCATGCCGTTCACCTCACGGTTCCGAAAGTCCTGCGCCATCACCGTGCGGATGGTTTTGCCGCCGTCGGGACAGAGATTTCGGTCGAAGAGAGTCGCCATGTGCAACAGGAAGAGCATCCAGCCGCTATCGGCGTTGGTGTTCGAGAGACCAAACGGATCGCTTTCAAACAGATACCAGCGTGGCTTGCGCAGCGGGTCTCCCCCGCGCATGAAGACCTGCATCTCGTGGGTGGGCAGCAACTGTTCGGCGCGCCTGAAGAAGGATTGAACAAAGTTTCTTGTTCCTTCATCCCGTGGCCATGCCGCGATCGTGACGCCGCGTTCGGTGCTGACAGGCTTGATGTCCAGGCAGATGGGCGCTTTGCGAACGAACGATACGCTCAGCGTCGCCTCGTTGTTGGTGTAGTTCGTCTCGGACTGCACGCGGCGCGGATTGACCACGGCGCGCAACTGAACGGCGCCTTCCGTCCAGGACGCCGGCAAACGGAACCAGACGCCGCTGTCGAGGTTGCTCCGATCCGGCCCGGCTGCGTTGACACTCCTGGGAGTGCCAATGGCAGGAAGCGGTTCGAGGGGCGATCCAGGCAACGGCGATCCGCCGCGTGTGCCATACAGCAGGATATTGGGCCACATATCGATGCTCGTCCTGCTGGGGGCGCTGCTGAGAATGCGCGGAAAAGCGCGCACGAACGTCTCTTTGCCGCTTACCAGCGGAACATCGTTCGTCGGACCCTGGATCGTCTGCACGACTTCCAATCCGCTCACTCCCAGGTCCAGCGTCCAGGTAGAAGCGTTGACGGGCAGGCGATAAATCGATCCGTCCTTCCATAGCAGATAACGACCATTACTGACCAGGCTCGATGCGCCTTGCCTGGTATCGGTAATCTGCTCCGGTTCTCCGCCGGCAAGCCTGCGACGGTAGAACGGTCCGGTGAAACCGCGCACTTCTTGCCAGTACACATTTTCGGAGTCCACAGCGATCACCGGTGCTTGTGGACTGCCGACATTGCCGCGATCGGCAAGCGTCTCCGCTGCGCTGGGATTGCTGCGCGGCGCGCGTTTGATGCGCAGCCTGCCGCGGATCCTATCCGCCCAGTAGATGTGCGTACCCGTCAGCGCATAGGAATCCACGACGACAAAGGGGCTGTCTGTGGTAAAGCCGCTGCTGCCGGGTGTGGTGTGGGACAGGATGTTGAGGAATGTGACCACATAATAGGCGCCGCCTGCGCCATCGGCGCGCAACTGCAGGAGGCGAACTCCGACTTGCGCCATCAACTGGCGCTCGCCGCCCGCTTTGGGCATGCGGTGCAACCTGCCGGATGCCGGCGAGCCGTAGTCGCTTTCCGTCCAGAACACGAAATTGTCGTCCACATCCACTTCAAACAGAAGCGTTGATGTGGTGTATGCAGTATTGCCTATCACCTCCGGCGTTGTGCCGGCTCCAGCGCCGCGCGCAAGGCGCCTGATGCGAAAGTCGCTGCCAATCCAATACACATGCGTGTTGTCAACCGCAAGGTTCGACCTGATGAATGGACCGGCGGCGCCAGCATTGTGCATGATCCGGGCGATACTTCCTGATGACGAACCGTTGACGTAACGGCTGCGGATTTGGCAGGGATCAGGGAACTCCTCTCCGACCGGCGCACACGATGGCGGCTGCGCTGCCCAAAAAAGGTGTGATCACGGAGCGAAAGTCTTCCGGTCGAGGCGTCCGTGCCCCAGACTTCCGGCGTCTCAGCGATGACTGCTGTCGCAGTCGCAGGTTCGTCGCTGCCGACAGGCGTCGACGGTTCGTCGCGGGCATAGGCAGGAACAATCAGTCCTGCCATCAGATGGATGGTAAGGAGAAAGGTAAGCAAAGGGGTGCGTTTCATCGCCAGTCACCTCCAGGCAGTGTGTGTGCGCTCTTTTCCGCAGATGTTGTGCATTGTACACGGCAGGCGTCCACACAGCGTCTACATCCGGGTAACGGCAGAGCGTCATTACGACCATCCATCGCATGGAACGCCGTTGCACCGCAACGGCGGCGTTGTCATCGCACACACAGAGAGCCGTTGCATTGCAACGGCTCTCTGCGCGCCACCGTATAACGCTATCAGACGAGCATCGGCGGATCGGGCCAGATATCTTCGGCAGCTGCCCGGAGGATCGCACGGTTGAAGGCAAAAGCCGTGAGGTAGCGCTCGCGTTGAGGCGGAGGTTGTTGTTCAGCGCGGCGCAGACAGTCAACGGCGGCTGCCAGAGCGTCTCTGGCTTCGTCCGGTCGTTCCTGGGCGCGGAGCGTCTGCGCGCGGGCAAACCACACCTGTTGTGGATTTTCGACCTGCGGCATGCGCTTCAGGTCGTCCAGAGCGCGCGCGCTCTGGGCATCTGCGGCGTCGATGTCACCCTGGCGCAGACATGCGATCGCCAGGAAGGCGCGGTCGATGCTCACATCGATATGCCCCTGCGCCTCGCGCAATGCCAGCCCCTGTTCCATCGTCTGGCGCGCTTCGGCAAGTCGCCCCTGTTGCAGCAGGGCGGCCCCCAGGTTCGCCAGCGCCGCCGCCTGTTGCGCCGGTAAATTGAGCGTCTTTGTGCGCTCGTATGACTCGCGCAGCCAGACCTCGGCTTCGGCGCCGCACCCCATCCAGACCAGGGCCGCGCCGATGTTGCTGGTAGCCACGCACATGCCGCGTGCGTCGTTAATCGACCGGAACAGGTCATACGCTTCCTGCGCTGTGCGGGCGCTCTGCTCGAACTCCCCCATACGCAGCGCCAGAACGCACGCATTCACGCGGCTGGCAGCCATCCCCTGCCGCAGATCAAGCGCAGCATAGCCTGCATAGGCGGACTGATACGCCATCAGCGCCTCGTCCAGCCGCCCCAGACGCGCGAGCATGCGCGCCGCCAGAACACTGGCAGCCGCCTCGCTGTCGGGCAGACCGCGTTGTGCAAACAAGCGCCGCGCTTCCTGAGCGTACATCAGGGCGCTGTCGAAATCATTGCGCACCCCAACCAGGTTGCCCAGCGCCAGCAGAAGGTGCGGCAACATGGGCGACGCACGCCCTGCCAGATAAACAGCCTGTTTCAGCGCGTTCTCGGCGGCATCGAAGCGTTCACGTCCCTGTTCGACATCCGCACACGTCAGCCAGCCGCGCACCAGCGCCTCGCGGTCGTTCCGTTGCTGCGCCAGCGCCAGCGCGCGCTGCACAGCGTCACTGGCTTCGTTCCATTGCTGCGCGTGCGTCAGCGCGCGGGCGAGCAGACACAGTATCTCATCATCATGGTGCAATGTGAGCGCCGCTGCCCGTCGCAAGGCATCCACCGCCTCTCCCCACGCATTGCGCGCCAGTGCATATCGTCCTCGCTTGCGATAGACTTCAGCACGCCAGTCAGGATGATCCGGCGACCGCTCAACCAGTCCCTCAAGGGCAGCCAGCGCCGTCCCTTGTTCTGCGCGCAACCCGTGGTCGTGCAGGATCGCCTCCTGTTCGCTCAATAGGTCGAACTGCACCTGCCGATCAGCCGCCAGACGCAAACCATGCTGAATGGCGACCAGGGCTGCGTCGCGGGCGTAGAGCGACCGCGCCCGGCGGGCTGCCTGAAGCCACATCTCCGCCGCTTCATCCGGTTGATCGGCGGCGTCCAGGTGATACGCAATGCGGGCAGGATCGACATTGTACTGGCGCAGCAGTGCGGCTGCCTGACGATGCAACCGCTGACGACGCAGCGGGCTCAGGTTCTCCAACACTGCGGCATGCACTTCTGGATGGGCGATAGCATACCACGCGCCAACCATGGTGAGCCAGTCGTGGTCGATCAGTCGTTCGCAGGCGTGCTCCACTTCTTCTCCAGTGCGTCCGCTCAGGTGCTGAATCCACAGCCCACTGCCGCCTGTCAGCACCGCCGCGGCTTCCAGAACCTGGCGCGTGGTCGAATCAAGCGACTGAAGGTGCGTCAGAAGCGCCTCGTGCAATGAGGATGGAATGCGCGACTCTCCAGCAGGTCCGGCAGACAGGGTGGCAGCGTACAGCATCTCACGAGTTGCCAGCGGCGCCCCGTGCGCCTGACGCCAGATTGTCTCCGCCAGCATCACAGGCAGACCGGCGTTCTCCGCCAGGTGCAGAACCATAGCCTGATCGAAAGCAGGGATGGTCCATATCCGCACCATGTCGCGTATGAGCGGAACATCCAGCATCTCCGCCAGCGCACCGTCGGTGATACGACAGGTGATCACCAGCGCCAGATGTGTGTCCGGCAAAGCGCTCATCAGCCAGCCAATCGCCTCGATCGAGGGCGGATCCGCCTGATCCAGGTCCTCCAGGACGATGACTGTCGGATCATCGCCTTTCAGGGCGCGCAGCGCACGTGGTAACGCCTGCAACAATCGCCGGCGCGCCAGGTGGTGTGAGGCGGATTCATTCCCGCTCTGCGGCTGAAGCGGCAGCAAATGCGGAAAGACCGCGCGCAATTCCGGTAGCAGGCGCACCGCTTCGGTCATCCGCAGATCAACCGGAAGCGCATCGCTCCCTACCTGAACACGAGGACGACTCAAGCGCTCACGGAGCGCGGCGTCGAACAAATCAGCCACCAGACCGAAGGGGACGGCATGCCCGGTTTTACGCGCACCAGCGGACCAGACCAGGACATCCGGCAGTGTCTGTCGAATGCGCTCCAGCGCCTTGCGAACGAGCCGACTCTTGCCGGCGCCAGCTGGTCCCTGGATGCAGGCAACCAGCGTTGCGCCGGTCAATGCCTGATGCATAGCTGCGACCAGTTCATCGCAAAGAGGCGCATGATCAGGCGGGCGCAGGATTGCCAGCGTGCTGCGTGTGGCGGAAAGCGCAATGGATGATGGCGCTTCAGAGGGGTGCGCTCTGAACGCCAGTGATTGCGCTTCATCGATGCGGTCATCGAGAATCGCGCGGTACAACGCTGCAGTGTCGGCATCCGGCTCGATCCCCAGTTCGTGCTCCAGGAGCGCAGCGCAGTGCGCAAACTGCCGAATGGCATCGCTGCGCCGTCCTGTCTTTGCATACAGCCACATCGTTTTGCAGTGCAATTCTTCGGAGAGGGCGTCCATTGACAGCGCATGCTCGGCAGCAGCGATCGCGCGGGTAAAGTCTCCAATGTTGGCGTATCCGTCGACGATACGACGCCGCATATCAAGTTGAATGCGCTCGAAATGCTCGCGCTGTCGCAGCAGCCACTGCTCGAATTCCGGCGATGTATCGCGTTCCAACCCGCTCAGCAAGGGTCCTGTATAGAGTTGAGTCGCCTGTTCGGCGGCGCGCAGTCCATCAGGATCCGGCACTTCACGCGCTCGCATTGATAGATGCAAAAAAGTGCGTGCATCGACGTGACATGCATTCGGGTCAAAACGCAGAAGATGACTGCTCGTCCCCACACTGGTCAGCAACCGATCCGCCCATGGCTCGACTGACTGCCGCAATTGCGACAACGAACGGCGCAAACGCTGCCGTCCCACCCCTTGTGGCGAGTCGGGCCACAGCAGATAGGTCAGTTCGTCGCGATTGACAAGACGCTCGCTGAGCGCCAGCACGGCCATAATCGCCAGTGGTTGGCGGCGTTGAAATGGGACTTCGCGCCGATCAATCAACAGGCAAGGCGCGCCGAAAAGTCTTAGCTCGAACAAGAGATTGGAGGAATGAATGTCTGGCATTCTGGTCCCATCACACTGGCGCATCCGTCAGACGTTTGGGAGCAATGGTATTATATCATTGTCAAGTCAAACCATGTCTTCTGACGAAGAACGAGCCAATAGTTGCGAATTGGGGCATTCTGGCTGAAGCGCTCACGGCGCTGGATGCACGAGATGTCCAGGACGCATCAATATGTTGACTGAACTGTTTTTGATCCGCCATGCTGAACCAGATCGCACCACCGGTCTGCCGTATGCCGTCATGCCGGGACCGCCGTTAACCCTGCGCGGCGAAGAGGAGGCGGTGCAGGCGGGGCACTGGCTGCGCGAGCGCGGCATCGAGCGATTGCTCTCCTCACCGTTCACCCGCACTAGCGCCACGGCGGCGACCATTGGGCAACTCATTGGAGTGGAACCGACGCTGATTGAGACGTTGCGAGAAGTAGCGCCTGGGGAAACGCATCCGGAGGTGCGCACGCGCATTGCCGATCTGCTCAATCAGCTCGATGATACGCCATTGCAGCGTGTGGCGCTCGTCACCCATGGCAGTTGCATTCTTGCTGCGCTGCAACACACGACCAATGATCGCATCGATCTAAGCGGTCATCGCTACGACTACGGCAACCATACGCCGACGGCTGGCATCTGGCATGGCATTCGCGCCGACCAGGGCTGGCGCTGGGCGCTGGCGTTTCATCCGGGGATGGCAGTGGAGAGTTGAACGTTGCAGGTGAACGGTGTAAAGGTGTTGACAACGGGCAGGCGGTCGTTGCACGCGGCGCGTCGGAAGGCTCGCGCCGGGCGCAGCGCAGGATAGTCTCATCGAATTGTTTTGCGATGTCGATGATTTTTGTCAGTCGTTTCTCCCTCTGTGGCGGAACCAGATGCTGAGCGCGGGTGAAATCCAGCGACAGCGCGCAAGGAGTCTGAGCATGAGCGAGATCATGACCATTTTGATTCATGTTCATCAGTCGCATTATCGTCATTTCAAAGCGTACTCCACCGACTATGTTTTGGAGCGCTTGCGCCCAGAGTTTCCCGGTCTGGTCAGTTATAACCGCTTTGTCGAGTTCATTCCTTCTATCCTGGTTCCTCTGTGCGTCTCCCTGTGCACGACGTGCTTGGGAACGGGTCCTGGCATTTCCTTCATCGATTCGACCGCCCTGGCCGTCTGCAAAAACCCCAGAATCCACTTCCACACGGTCGTTGCAGGGCTGGCGGCACGCGGGAAAACGTCCACCGGCTGGTTTTTTGGCTTCAAACTCCATCTGATGTTCAATGACCGCGGCGAATTCCTCAATCTCATGCTCACGCCCGGCAACGTTGATGATCGTCAGCCCGTTCCTAAGTTGGCCTGCAACTTCTTCGGAACGTTGTTCGGCGACAAGGGGTATCTCTCCAAAACGCTCCGCAACGAACGCTTGCGCACCTTCGGTGTGGACCTGGTCACTGGCGTTCGCTCCACTATGAAGCACGCGCTCATGCCATGGTATGGACAACATCCTGCTTCACAAACGCGCAATTGTGGAGACCATTATTGACCAACTCAAGAACATTTCGCAGATTGAGCATTCACGCCATCGCAGTCCAATCAATTTCCTGGTCAATCTGCTTTGCGGCCTGATTGCCTATTGCCGTCAGCCCAAAAACCTTCTCTCCGCTTAGGCACTCTGCCTGCTCTGGTTGCCTAACCCGAACTCACGTTAGTATAATATCGCTCTCGGCTCTTGGTTCTCGGTTCTCGGCTCTCGGCTCTCGGTTCTCGGTTCTTGGTTCTTGTCACTCCTCTTGTGTTGCGGTAGAATACGACGTATTATAGTAAAAGCGCACATGTCAGGTGATGCTGCTTCCGTTCCCTGTTGGTTCAAGAAAACGGCACACTCACAACATTTGTCAAAAGAAGGCATTGCTCCGCCCGGCATTGCGCACCGCTCGATACGATGCTTTCAGGCGAACACTCTGATGAATGACATGCTCTGTCCCCGTCCCTGTCCTACGGTTGCCGCCATTCGCCGCGATTTTCATGCGGTGCGCGAACATCTCGCCGCCGGTCATCGTTGTGTCGATGCCTGGCTAGCGCTGGCAGACCTGGTATCGGTTCCGACGCATCGGCTCGATTGTCTGGCGCGCGCAAGCGCCCTTGCGCCGGATGATCTCGAATTAGAAATCGCCTATCTGGAACAGCGGTTGATCGTCGATCCTGGTGACATTGAAGCCTCGGGGGCGCTGCGCGCTGCGCGAGTGCGGCGGGTGCTGATGGGGCATAAGCCGCGTATTTTCAAGCAGATGGACGCATCGCTCACGCTGGGAGCGATCCTGGTGCAGATGGGGGCGATTACGTCCCGGGAACTGGAGTGGTTGCTGGAAGAGCAGGCGGCTATCCGGCGACGCGGCGATCAGATGATGTTTGGAGATGTTGCCGTGGCGCGTGGCAAAGTGACGCCTGAAACCCTGGCGCGTGCGCTGATCGTGCAGACTCAGCAGCGAGTCGGTAACGAAGTGGCGCCCCGCGCGCTTGGCGAATATTTGATTGCCGACGGGTTGCCGCTGGAACGTCTCGAGCAGGCGTTGACCGAACAGATCTACCTGCGACGTGTTGGTCGTCACGAAACGCTCGGTGAGATTCTTCTTCGACGGCGATGGATTACGCGCGATCAACTCGAACGCGCACTGACTCAGCAGCGCCAGGATGCAATGTCACTGTTCCGTTGAACGCGGCGCACCGCTGACGGAGGGGGCATCCACGACACGTCAGACAGTGAGTGGCGCACTTCCGTGGATCGATGAAGGTGCGTCGCAGCCCTGGTTGATCGCAGCGTGGATTGTGCGCCAGGCAGTGGTGGACGCATGCTTCAATGATCAGTGCGTGAAACTGCGCGAAGAAGAACGTGCCATTGTGGTTCGTTTCGACCGTCCGATGAACATGGAAGTTTTCCGTGGCAGGCGCCGTCGTTCCAGGCAAAAACGGGTGCAGCGCATGTTCGACGAGGCGTTGCACAGCATCATACGGCGCCCGGAGAAAATCGAATCCCGGCGCAAGATCAAGGCGCGCAAACAGCCGTCGCGTATAGGCGTCCACCACAAACACAGGCTGGCCACCGCCGTAGAGCATGATCGCATCGGCTGTCTCACGCCCGATGCGCGGCAGCGCCAGTAACCGGGTGCGCACCTCGTTGCGCTCGCCCGTGAGCAATCGGGTTGTGTTCCCCTCATACCGTTGTGCTATCTCGCAACAGATAGTTTGTAATCCGGCTGCTTTCTGGGCGTGGAACGCACAGGGGCGAATCAGTGCGGCAAGCGTATCGGTGTCGGCTGTCGCCAGCGCCAGCGGCGACATCAAGCCGGCGTCGTGCAGGCGGACAATGGCCGCCTCGACGGTCTCCCAGCGCGTTTGCTGGACCAGAACGGCGCCGACCAGCGCCTCGAACGGCGGATCATCGGTGATGACGGGCCACCAGTGTGGTTCGTGCCCGAAGTGTTCGTCGAGAGCGGCGAAGCATGCCAGTAACCGCTCCCCCAGTGCATGATCGCCGGTCACACCAGCTCCAGTGCGAAATCCACTTCAAACAGGCGACACCAGGGCAAGCGTGTGCTGCCCGGTGTGATTCGCCAGCGCCCGGCAAATCCGGGAAGCGCGCCAATGCGCGCGTTCAGGTGGGTTTCGATCCAGCGGCAGATCGCTCCGATCATGGTGTCGTCCGGTTCATCCGTACCGGTGGTACGTTCAAGCATCGCGCGCGCAGCCCGGCGCACCACATGCTGATACCCCCAATCCTCGACAAAGCGGTGGAGCAGGAAGCGCAGATGCGCGATCCGTTGTGCAGGGGTGGTTGCCAGCAGTGCGGCGCACCCCTGCGCTAACGCCGTGCCAATCGTATTGCCGGCGGTGTTCCAGGCGCCAAACCCGGCAAGTCGCGCGAGATCGACCTTCTCGATAAGCAATTCCATCAAGAGCGGGTCGGCGCCGTTGGGGTAGGCGACATCCGCAACGATCACCTGCTGTCCATTCTCCTGAAGTTCACTCACGCGATCAACAAGCGCATCGAGATGATTGTACCGCTCGTCGCGCTCTTCGGCTGCGAACGTCTCGTCCCACTCGGTGCGGCGTGGTGATGGCGTGTTGACCGCCAGCCACAGATCGGGATCGCCGTCGGCGGACGCAACCGTCCCGCCGATGGCGTGGATCTGTCGTTCGATGGTCAATCGGACTGGACCGTCCTCATAAGGAGCAACGATCTCCTCGCCGCCGGGAATGGCGTAGAGCGGTGCAATGCGCGGCGTGCGACCGGCGTGCTGATTGATGATCCGCGCCAGCAGGGTGCATCCCACCTCATCGGCGCCGGGATACATCAGCAGTATGCCTGGCGAACGGATGGCATCCTCGCGCCCGCCGGTCGCCGGATAGTCATGCCCTGGCGCCAGCAGGTCCGCCCAGCTGGCGAGCCAGCGTTTTTCGCGCGATCCAAGCCCGAACGGACTGGTATCGTCCGAACTGAGGACCAGGAGATCGATGGCGCCTGAGTCGAGCAGGTGGAGCGATGCCAGGTTGACAATATGGTTGCGCAACCGGCGACGCAGCATGTCGCGCACTACATCGGGAGGGATTTCGGCGCGCAATGCGGCGATCTCATCGGTCAGCGGCTCACCCTGCGCTGCGCGGTCGAGCAGTTGCGAGAGACGGTAGAGGCGTGTGCCATACGTTGCCCAGTAGAGTGGTTCTTCGGTGCTGGCATCCGCATTGGATATGCGGGTGATGACATTGAACGCCAGGATCGGCAGATGAGGCAGTTCGTTCTTGATCGTGCGCAGCATATCGAGACGACTCAACGCCGCTGCTGGGGGATCGTCGCTGATGCGCGAGGCGATCAACCCGCCAAACGCCAGCATCTCGACATCGACAATCAATGCGTCTACGGCGGGAGCAATCGCGTGCAGCCAGGCGACCAGATCGCCGCAGCGCGCCGGTTCGCGCAGATTGCTCAACAAATTATCGGGTGGCAATGCCAGTTCGATTCCGGCGATTGCTGCAATCATCGCCGGATACCGGACATTGACCGGCCGCTCATCGAGCGGAAGCAAACCAACCCTCATGATAGTGGTATCTCCCCTGGTAGATGTATAACAAGAAACCGCACGATGGTTGCCATCATGCGGCTTCAGAGCGCAGCACCACGCGATACGACGTTACTTGGTTTCGCGGTAGAGCACGTGCCGGCGCAGGGTTGGATCGTAGCGGCGTAGTTCGAGCCGGTTTGGATCATTCTTGCGATTCTTTGTCGTCGTATAGGTATGCGCGCTCTCTGTGCTGCGCATCTTAATGATAATCCGATTGCCTTTCTTGCTTGCCATGGTTCATCTCTGCCTTTGGATCTATCTGCTATCGTATAACATCTTTTTTCATTGTACCAGTAAGCGGCAGGATTGGCAAGAGAAATGATTGACAGCATCGGTTAACAACACGTATAATCTTCCTGACTCCCCGCTATGCGCTCGAAGTAAATCGGACGTTGATGTTCATCAAAGGAGGGACTCGATGCTGAATCTCGCCATCATTCTGGAGGAGCGCGCGCGCCGCATGCCCGGAAAAACTGCGGTGCTGCTCGATAGCATTCGCCTGAACTACGCTGAACTGAACGGCGCTGCTAACAAAATTGCCGGCGGTCTGGCGAAACTTGGCGTGCGCCCCGGCGACAAAGTGGCGCTCATGATCCCCAACACGCCGCACTTCCCGATGTGCTACTTCGGCATTCTGAAGGCTGGTGCGACGGTGGTGCCGCTCAATGTGTTGTTCAAGCGCGATGAAGTCCGGTATCATCTGGAAGATAGCGACTCGGTGGCGCTGATCATCTGGGAAGGGTTCCTCGACGAAGCGGCGCCTGGCTTTCGCATGGCGGGGTCGTGCCGCCACCTGATTGTCGCGCAGGCGCCCGGCTCGACAGCCACCCTCCCTGATGGCGCGATTCCGCTCGGCAGCATACTCGCTGAACAGCCGCCGATCTTCGACACCATTCAGACAATGCCCGATGACACGGCGGTCATTCTCTATACCAGCGGCACCACCGGTCGCCCAAAGGGCGCCGAACTGACCCATGCCAACATGTTTCTCAATGCGACGATCTGCACCGATAAACTGCTGAATGTCACCTCGGAGACGGTGGGTCTGGCGGTGTTGCCATTGTTTCACAGTTTCGGGCAGACGTGCGTGATGAACAGCCTGATCTACGCTGGCGGAACCATCACCATGCTGCCGCGCTTCGAACCGCAAAAGGCGCTGGAAGTGATGGCGCGTGATCGGGTGACCTATTTTGCTGGCGTGCCGACGATGTACTTTTATCTGCTCAACTTCCCCGGCGCGGATCAGTACGATCTGTCGGCGCTCAAGTTCTGCGTCTCAGGCGGCGCTGCCATGCCGGTCGAAGTAATGCATGCGTTCAACCGCAAATACAACGTCACCATCCTCGAAGGGTATGGTCTCTCCGAAACATCGCCGGTCGCGTCGTTCAATCACCTCGACCGCGAGCCAAAGCCGGGGTCGATTGGCGTGCCGATCTGGGGCATCCAGATGCGCGTGGTGGACGATCAGGGGCGCGAGGTGCCCAACGGCGAGCTTGGCGAGATCGTCATTCGTGGTCACAACGTGATGAAAGGGTACTACAAGCGCCCCGATGCCACTGCCGAGGCGATCCGCAATGGCTGGTTCCATAGCGGGGACATCGCTTATCGTGACGATGACGGCTTCTTCTTCATCAAGGATCGCGTAAAAGACATGATCATCCGCGGCGGCTTCAATGTCTATCCGCGTGAGATCGAAGAGGTGCTCTACGGGCATCCCGCCATTGCCGAAGCCGCCGTGATCGGCGTTCCCGACCAGGCGCTTGGCGAGGAAGTCAAGGCGGTGGTGGCCCTTAAACCAGGGCAGACCACCACCGAAGCGGAGATCATTGAGTACTGCAAGGAGCGCCTGGCAGCCTACAAGTATCCGCGCGTCGTCGAAATTCGTGATACCCTGCCCAAGACAGCCACCGGCAAAATCCTCAAACGCGAGTTGCGCCAGATCGAGGTGAACGCATAGAGGCTGTAGGGGCAGGTCGCAGACCTGCCCCTACAGGGGCATGGCGGGCATAGGGGCAGGTCGCAGACCTGCCCGTACTACGACACACCGTGGTCATCCTGCATACCGTTCCAACGCCTGCCGCAACACCGGGTACGGTTGGGCGCCGATCAAACGCTCGACGACTCGCCCTTCCTTGAAAATGTACAGCGCTGGAATGCCGGTGATGCCAAACCGCCGTGCTGTATGCGGGTTATCGTCCACATTCAGTTTGGCGACCACTGCGCGTCCGGCGAACTCTTGCGCCAGCCGCTCGACTGTCGGCGCTACTGCGCGACACGGACTGCACCACGGCGCCCAGAAATCTACCAGCACTGGTTGATGACCGGCGCCGATGACCTGATCGAACGTTGCGTCGCTGAGCGTCACCGGTTTTGCGCCTTTCGTCCCATTTGTCGTCCCCTGGTGCATCACCGATGACTCAGGCGTCGAACGAGCAGGCTGGCGCGTCAGCGGTACACTCGGACCCTGCGGCAACAGCGGCGGCGCGTCGCCATCAGTCAGCCGGATTAGCCAGGTGCGCAGGGCGTCCTCAGAAATGACGCCCGCGGTTTTTGCGAGAGGCGCGCCGTTTTTCACGAAGACAAGACCGGGGAGCGCGGCGATGTCATACTTTTGCGCCAGTGTCGGATTGTCGTCGGCATCCACCCGCGCCAACAGCACGCGCCCTGCGAAGAACGCCGCCAGCCGTTCAAGCGATGGATCGAGTTGCTGGCAGGTCGGGCATCCTTTGCGGTCGAAGATGAGCAGCACTGGAAGCCCGGCGCGCAACACGCGGTCAATGCTTTGCTCGCCTGTGCGAATAGGTGTTGAAAATGCCATATCGTCCTCACCATTACCATTCGTGTATGCTGATGTGACGATACTGCATGAGTGTTGGTCTGGTAATAACAATGCATTAGCCGGATGTTAGCGTGCTGGTGCGCCCCACGGAAATGGAGCCGCCTCGCCCCACGCAACTTCGACCCGTTGATCATTGATAGTAACCGTCGCGCAATCAGGGTGAGTCTCGATGAGGATGTGTATCTGCGTGTTGCGCCAGTGGAGCCGCACACCATAGGTGCGTCCGTCGGTACGCCAGGCGGGAGGCAGATTGGGGCGAACAACGAGGTGTTCACGCATGGGAGTCAACCCGACCAGCACATGGAGCAGCAGGTGAGTTGTGAAAGTGCCCCAACCGTACCCCTCGCCGCCACAGCGTCCATCAAGGGGCCAGTACTCGCACGCCACCCCCGGCAACGTGCGGTCGGGATGCGCCTGATGCGCGTCCCAAAACGTATATGCCCGGTCGATCACCGCAGCGGCCAGTTCGGCTGCGTGGTCGGTCAACCCCACGCGCAGAGCGGCTTCCGTCGCCGTCCAGGCGAACATAGGCCACGTCAGCGTATCGGGGTCGATGCGGGCAATCGCCGGACGCAGCGTTTCCCGCCGTTCCGGTCGGGCGACATCGAGCGCTATCGGCGTCAGGAGCATGACATCATCCACCTCGGTCGGCCTGCCAGCGCGGGTGTCATAGTCGGCGTAACGATTGAACGTATCCTGCCAGAGCGCATCGGTGCGCAGGACATACGCTTCGGCAAGCGTCAGCCACTCGTGAGAGTCGGCAACGCGCCCGAGTTCCCGGGCAATATCGCTCATCACCAGGCACGCATGGGCAAAGGCTGCCTGAAGATCGACAGGGCGCACATGGCGCACCGGATGACCGCCGCCGAGCGGTTGTTCGCCAAACCGCAGCGAGTCGTCCTGACCAGACTCCCAGCTACAGGCGTAGACCAGCCAGCCATCCGTGTCGCGCCGGTTCTCCTGCCACCAGTGCAGATACGCGGCTAGTGCCGGGTAGATGGTTGCCAGCCACTCGCGGTTGGGGTGCAGGTTGGCAAGCCAGTCCAGCACAACCCAGGGATAGCCCCATTCCGGCGCTGTCCCGCATACCGTGCCATCGGCGGCGACCATGTTGTAACTGCCGTCTTCGCGTGAACAGGGAACATTCGGTTCGGGTGCGTCAACGAACGTGCCCAGCAGCAGATGTTGCGCGAGGGTTGGATCGGCATAGGCGAGCAGCAACGCATCAATGGCTGCTTCGGCAAGCACTGTGCGCGGCGCGTGGATCTGCATGGCATCCCAGATATGGCGGTAGATGCCGGCTGGCGCACGCACCATCATGCGCAGCGTTTCGAGGTCGTAGACCAGCCCGCGTCGCCAGTGATCGGGCCAGTCGCCTTGCAGAATGGGCGCCCGCGCCCAGAACGCATCGTCCTCCGCCTGCTTGCGAACGCGATCTGCCGCTGCCGTGCGACGTGCGGCGCGTTGCCGGTGCTGCGCCATGCGCAGCGTCTTGCCGCGCGTCATATACAGATCGATCGATTCACACGGCGCGGCAAATCCCAGGACAGCGAAGAGCGATACCGTCTCACCGCGCTGTCCGATAACCGTCACGAACCCTTCGCCCGGCAACCCTGGCGCCTGTGATGTCGCCCAGGCGGCAGCATGCGCCGGATCGGGCGTAATGCCGATGTCGGCAAACGGCTGCGATGCATGCACGACGAATGCATCGCCATCCTCGAAACTTTGCAGCACCAGGTCGCCCTCGACCACGCGACCGACCAGCCCTGACTCGCCCCATTCGCCGCTGGCGGCGATCATGCGGGTGTATTCGACGACCACGGCAACGCGCGCTTCCCCTTGAACAGTCGCTGATGCGCAAAGGGCATGCTCGCCGATCAGGTGGAACGTGGCGTGGAGTGTTGCGCCACTGTGCGACAGGTCGAGCGTGAAGAGATTCATCGAATGATACGGACTGGAGACAACATCGAACTCGGTCAGTTCGAGCGCTCCTCCCAGCGCGAAGCGAAATCCGGCGCGGTAGGTTTCGCGCCGCCCGCCGTACATGCCAGCATACGCCGGGTAGTGCCAGCGAAAGCCCGCACCATATGAGCGCAGCACCCCGCGTGGTGAGAGGTTGCGCGTGTGCGTTGGCGTATTCAGATACCCATGCGGCGTGTAATCGTCGGTTGGAAATGGCATGGCGCCAGTATAGCATATTGGGAACCGAGAACTGAGAACCGAGAACTGAGAACCGAGAACCGAGAACCGAGAACCGAGAACCACGCAGGTGTCTCGTCCGCCCGCGATGGCGGCGATGGCGCGCTTCGCAGCCCGCGCCTTGAGTCGCCAGGCGGGCGGGCATTATCCGTCTCATAGAGCGATCAACCTGCTATTGCACAAGGATTGCTCGTGTTGACCGTCTTGCAGTTGCCGTTGGCTGAGCCGGTCGAACGAAGCCAGCGGTACAGCGTGGCGGCGCGAGCGCAATGCGCCCGTCTTGCAGTTGCCGTTGGCCGAGCCGGTCGAAGCCAACTGGCTCGACGATACGTGCATAAACCCCTCATTGCAACTTGCAGTTGCCGTTGGCTGAGCCGGTCGAACGAAGCCAGCGGTACGGCGTGGCGGCGCGAGCGCAATGCGCCCGTCTTGCAGTTGCCGTTGGCTGAGCCGGTCGAAGCCAACGGCAGCCGCCCCGCCAGGTTGTGGTTGATCGCTCTATCAGGTTCGCCCGACGGATGGTTATTGAGCAAATAATTGGTTCTCGCCCGATCAATCTCATACAGGCGGGTGTCGCGGTTTAGAGCCTGCGCCGTATGAACATGTACAACATAATTCGGCGTTCGCGCTGCGCCCGGCGGCTGAAGCCGCAAGCTACGGGTGCGAAGCCTGCCTGCGCGGGCTATAAAGGATTTCATTATATTCACCAGGCGTCGGGGCAGGCGGGCTTTGACGAAGCGGATGTGCCCGCCAGGAACGCCACAAACGCCGTGAACGCTCCTGGCGGGCGCCCCTGGTTGTGTCCGCAGCGCTGAGGTCGTGTGCTATGATACCTGTGCGACCAAGCACGATTTCATGTGACGCTCACCTGGCCCGATCTCGATGAGGACATTTCGGTCGCAAATCTGCTCGCTTGCACGGATGATCAGTTTGCATAAATAAATCCTGGTTGTTGCAATGAGCGCCAGGTCTGCATTAATCCGATCTCTGGCAATGTTGGCGGCTTTCGCTCTTGGCGTTTCAGGTTGTGCGTCTTCGACGATCCCGCCAGCGCCATCTCCGCCTGCTGCGACAGTTGTTCCTTCACCCGCAGTTCAGGCAACGACTCCCACGCCCTTGATCGAGGTCCTGCCGGAGTTTTTCGCCCGAACCGTGGCGGCTGGCGGCGAAGTGACCAGCGCCCGGGAGACAGCCAGGTGGTGGATCGAAGCAATCTGTATATAGGCGTCTCACGGATGCATAAGCATATGCGCCGGTGTTGGGCGTATCGCAACGGTACGCTGGCTGAATACACTGCGGACGATATCGAGCGAGTGTTCTACGTTCAGGAAGGGAAGCCGCCGATCCCCAACATATTCTTCGCAATCGCTACGGTGAACGACGACCGCGTCCTGGTGCTGCTGGACATCCAGTATTCCGCGTATTTTGAGTCGACCGATGGCTTCCGCTACGTGCTGCAGTCGGATCAGAGCGGGTGGCGCATCGTCTCACGGACGCAGGTCTACTGACCTGCGCTTCACCAGATACGTCTTCTGCGCTTTTTGGCGAGCGATGCGGCAATCAGCACGATGATCAGCGGCGCCCAGAACAGGCGGCGGCTGAAGAAAAAACCGATAGCAACCGCCAGGGCTACTGCCGCAACCATTCTGCGCGCGACGATGCTGCTCAGGATCGTGAGCAACAATCCAACCACGCCGATAGCAATGATGATGAACACCAGGAATCGCGGCAGCGTGACCATCGCTACTGCGCCGGTGATCAACAGCAGCGGAATCATGAGGTCGTCGTACCATTCCGTCTGCGACGGCGCTGATGGCTGTGGCGTAGCGACAGGAACCGGCGCCGGAGCAGGAGGGCGCGCCGGCAGTTGAACCGTCGGTCCGGTGGCGGGCGCCCGCTCGATGACCAGATGATCCATCGGCGCGCCGCACTCGATGCAGTATTGCGCATCAGCCGGAACGCTGGCGTTGCAGCGCGGGCAGACGACATTTGTGTCGGTCATGGGTGTGTCCCTTCCAGGTGCGCGACGCGCGAACGGGTGCTGAGTCTCGTCTCTTGCTATAATACGCATCTGGACTGGATAAGGTTGCAAGAGTTCTCGTTTGTGGGTTTCTGATGACTATCTCGAATAAACGTTTTCGCCGGCAGATTATCGAGGCGGTGCAGGCAAGCGAGCCGGTTACGCCGCGCTGTTCACACGCGCCGCCATTGGGTCAGTGTGGCGGGTGTACATTTCAGGATCGCGCCTACCCGGCTCAGGTGGCGGCGAAACGTGCAATGCTCCGCAGTCTCTGGAGCGATGATCTGCCTGACGATCTTATAGATGCGCTCGATGTGGTCGCCTCGCCGACCCCGTTTGCCTATCGCACGCGCATGGATTTCGTGGCGAGCAAGGAGCGGTTTGGTCTGCGGCGTGGCGGCAGATTCAACTACATCATCGATCTACAGGAGTGTCATCTTGTCCCGGCGCATGCCTTCGCTGCCGCGCGCGCCGTGTATGAGCACGCTGTGGGGTTGGGGTTGCCCGACTACAATCTGAAGACCCACGCCGGGTTTCTGCGGTATGTGGTCGTGCGGCGCAGCCCCGACGATGAACTGCTGCTGGCGCTGGTTACTGCCGCTCCAGAGGAGCAACAGGTCTACGCCGGGAAAGTAGAGCGCGCGGCGCTTGCCGCGCTCGAACATCCGGGTGTGCTCAGCGTTCACTGGCTGATCAATGCCACCCGCACCGACGTATCGTTTGGCGAATCGGTGCGTCACTGGGGGCGCGCGACATTGCCAATGCGCGTTGGCGCACACAGGCTCGAAATCGGTCCCAACTCTTTCTTCCAGAACAATGTCTGGCTGCTGATGCCGCTCCTCGATGCCGTGCGCGACGCCGTCGCCGCAGGCGGGCGCGCAGGCGCGATTGCCGATCTGTACGGCGGAGTCGGTACTATCGCGCTCCACATCGCTGATCTGGCAGAGAAGATCGTCTGCATCGAGACGGTTGGCGAGAGTGTGCGGCTGGCGCGCGAGAATAGTGTGCGCGCCGGATACAAGCACGTCGTCGTCGTCGAAGCGGATGTCGCTGAGGCGCTTCGTGCGCAGACGACCGGCGCGTTCGATGTGGTCGTCGCCGATCCGCCACGCACCGGTCTGGGTCCTGAGGTCTGCCGTGAACTACTGCGATTGCGCCCGCGGCGGATTGTGTATGTCTCGTGCAACCCGCTGACGCAGCGTGACGACATTCACGCGCTGCAATCGGAGTATCGCCTGGTGTTGCTCCAGGGGTACGACATGTTTCCGCAGACGCCACACCTGGAGTCGCTGGCGGTGCTTGATGCTAAGGATTAGGGGTTACGAGAACCGAGAACTATCAACGAGTTACTCGCAACGTCTTCGCTGGTAACGTTCAATGTTCAACATGCAACGTGCAATGTGTAAACCTCTCGCCTCTTGCCTCGCCCCTCTCGCCTCTTGCCTCGCCCCTCTCGCCTCTTGCCTCGCCCCTCTCGCCTCTCGCCTCGCCCCTCTCGCCTCTCGCCTCGCCCCTCTCGCCTCTTGCCTCGCCCCTCTCGCCTCTTGCCTCGCCCCTCTCGCCTCTTGCCTCGCCCCTCTCGCCTCATCCGCAACTCTGGAGCTTCCCGGCGCGTACTACCTGATAGTGAAACAGTTGCCGTTTCCGCGCAGGTGTGCTACCCTACCAGAGAGGCATCATGATGTCTGGCGCGCATGTCGCAGGTCCGCCAATGACCGACGTACAGCAGATTCTCTGCCCGAAATGCCATAAGCCGAACCTCCGGCGCGCTCGATTCTGTCAGCACTGCGGGCACGACGTCATCCTGAACAACGCCGGTCCGCGCTACCACATCACGCGCGTCATCAAAGAAGGCGGGCAAGGGGCGGTCTTTGAGGCAATCGGCGACGACGACCGCACCTATGCTATCAAGCAGATGCTGGATCGCTTTACCGATCCGCGGGAACGGGACGAAGCCATCGCTCGCTTCGCGGCTGAGGCGAAAATCCTCGAGCGCCTGCGGCACCCGCGCATTCCTCGGGTCTATGCCGACTTCAAGGATGAGGGGTACCATTATCTGGTCATGGACTTTGTGCGCGGGTCCGACCTGGAAGACATTATCCGGCGAGAGCGGTTCATTCCCGAAGAGCGTGCACTGCAATGGGCGGATCAGATCTGCGATGTGCTGGAGTATCTCCACCAGCAGCAACCGCCGATTATCTTTCGCGACATCAAGCCATCGAACATTATGATCGAGCCGGATGGCCATGTCAAACTGATCGATTTCGGCATCGCCAAGGCGCTGCAACCGTCGCAACGCGGCACCCAGATCGGCACTCCCGGCTACGCGCCGCCGGAGCAGTATCAGGGTATCGCCACGCCTGAGTCGGATATCTTTTCGCTTGGCGCGACCCTGCACCACATGCTCACCGGGCGCGACCCGCGCGATGAACCGCCTTTTTCGTTCCCGCCGGTCTACGCGCTGCGCCCGAATGTCTCCAAGCGCACGTCTGACGCCATTATGAAGGCGTTAAAGATGAAACCGGAGGAGCGCTACCGGAGCGTGGCGGAGTTTCGCCGTGCGCTGCTGCCAGAACGCGCCCCCGCGCAGGTGCGTGTTGTTCCGGCGACCCAGGCGCTTCCGATGCCAGCGCAGGTCGCTGCACCGGCGACGCCGCAGCCCATCGCTGCATCAGCAGGGCCGTCAGTGCCCCAACCCACTGCGCCGCCGACCAGTCGGGCAACTCCGGTGATGCCGCCATCTGCTCCGGCAGCCGCTCCTGCGCAGAAACCGGCAGCGCCCGCAAAAAAGCGCCGATCATCTGGGTTTGATACGCTGTTGTTTGCGCTGGTGATTATTGCGCTGCTGGCGGTAACGGTTGCACTTGCGTTTCCTGATCTTGCTGCGCGCGCCATCCAGAACATTCCGGCGCCGGCGACGCCGACGCCGCAGCGCCTGGTCCAGCAGCAGTTTACCGTTGAAGATATCGAAGTGATTGTTCCGCCAGGTGGTGATGTCCGGCAGGCATTCGTCGCAGCGTATACGCGCGCTGTGCAGGAGCAGTTTGGGCCGCAGGCGCAGATTCATACCAGTGTGCCATTGTCATACGTCGGCGGCGAACCGCAGAAGGTCGCCGAGGATGCGAACGGAACCAAATATCGCGCCTCGATCAGCGGGTTTATTCTCGTGCCGGTAACGCCGTAGGCGATTCGTTCAGAGGAGTTGGAACGCTCACCGTTTACGCTCGACGACGTTGATCGCAATGGCGGCGACAATTGCTGCAACCAGCACCGCGATCAGCGCAATAGTCACCGTGCTCCAACCGGTCTGCCAGGCGTTGACGAAGAGCGCACTCAGCGCCACAATGACGATGCCGATACACCCGCGTGTGACGCGCCGTTCAGGTCGATCTGACATGGAACCTCTTTTTTTAGACACAATGCTCCTGTATGATACAGGAAAAACAGGGGGTGGATGATGGGTTTTCTCGACGAATTGAGCCGGAAACTGTCCGAAGGGGTTGATCGCGCCCGCTTCGAGGCGGAAAAGTTTCAACGCGTGACTGCCATTCAGGGCGAGATCGGCAATCTTCGCCGTCAGGTTGATGCCAAGCGGTTGGAGTTTGGCGATCGGGCGATTGAGCTGCTCAAAGCCGGCGCCATTCAATCACCGACGCTGGCGGCGCTTCTGCGCGAGATCGAGGCATTACAGGCGAGTCTGACGCTGAAAGAAGAAGAGTTGCGCCACATCCAGGGGCAGGCGTTCATCGAACCGTCTCCCGCACCTCGCGCGCAACATATTCCGGTCAATGTTGAGCCGCCGCGCTCGACGCCGCCTGAACCGCCGCCGCTGCCGCCGGTCGCTGGAGGCAAAGTCTGCCCTTCGTGCGGTTTTCAGATGCCGCAGACCGCTGTTTTCTGCCCGAACTGCGGTCTGCGGGTGGGATGAGCGTATCCTGTATCAGTGCGACATTGTGTGCGTTTCGCTGTCGGGCAACCAGCGGATCACCATCGTGTCGTGCGCGTCCCACGGCTCATCGAGATCGTCGTCTTCGTCCGCCTGGGGATGAATGACGATCGGTCCCTCGTTGTAGACCCATGCAATCAGATCATCGATTGAATACCACCCTGCGCGATAGGACTCCTGGTCGACCGGGTTGAGCCAGAATTTGATCTCGCCATCCATCCACTGCCAGCGTTCGAGCGAGCGCCATTCCAGGTGATGCTCAGCGAGCACCGCTTTCGTTTCCTCGAAGAGACGCAGCAATTCTGGCAGGGTCAGACCCTTGGTGCGTCGCTTCTGCAAAATGCGGCGGTTGATTGCATCGCGCAGGCGTTCGAGTTCCGGAACGTCCAGCGCGTCCAGGTCGATATCGATGGGCATTCCCATAGCCGATGCATCCTTTCCAGGAGCGGTCGCGCCTGTGCGCGAGTGTCAGTGTATGCACCATTGCGAGACGACATCCGCCCTTATGGGTCGTGGCAGAACCGGTACCACGACAGGTGATATGCCACTGACGCGGGTCGCTTCCCGGCGAACCCGCTTCCATGATAGCAAGGATTGTCGTGTTCTACGTGAACAATTGTGTGACAGTCTATTCACAATTCGATGATAATTTGCAATGAACGGTTACTCCATGCTACGTTGCGCCGGAAGGGGTTGGATGGCGAGAGGGCATAGCGCCGGCGCACTCTCGAACAACCGCAGCAATCGCACCAATAGAAAGGCGCGAACCTGCGTGCCATTAGCATTCAAGCCTCGTAGCTTCTGATTATTTTTGTGATTGGTAAGGGACGACAAGGCGAACGCAGACAAACACTCTGTGCCTGCTGTTGCAACGTCGCCGCCTTTGCGCGCTTTCGGTGGCTGAACAGCGCGCGTCGTATGGGTCATAGCGGGTTGTGTATGCGCTGACTGATGCCAGCATAGTACGGTTGTGGAGGCGACGACCGGATTCGAACCGGTGAATGGGGGTTTTGCAGACCCCTGCCTTACCACTTGGCTACGTCGCCATACACTCCGATTCTAGCATAGCTGGCGGTCACTGTCAAAGGGATAACGACGTTACGACTCATCAGGTGCATCCGGCATTCCCGTCAGAAGCGCGCGTTCGACCGGCGGCAGGTCGCGCCAGGTGCGCGCCATCCAGGTTACTGCATTGAGAAATGTCTGCGCCCGGTCGGTGTCGGGGCAGACACTCCGCAGCAAGCGCCAGAATGCAGGCGAATGGTCAGGATGGATGGCGTGTGCAATCTCGTGGGCAACGACTGCTTCGACCACCCAGCGCGGCATGCGCAGCAGAACGGCGTTCAGGCGCACAGTGCGTGTCGCAGCGCTGTAACTCCCCCAGCGCGCTTCGGTCAGCGTGAATTCGGCGCGGTCGATCTCCGGCGGGTTGGGGAAGCGAGCGGCAACCTGGCGCACCAGCGCCAGCGCGTCTTCCTCGTGGTTGACTCGTCGCTTGTGGATGCGCTGGATCAGGCGGCGCGCCAGGGTGGTGATCGCCTCATCGAGGGCGGCGCCATCAATCGCGTGGGGTGCGCTGATAGAAAGCGTTGTGTTGCGCAGACGGGCATTGATGTTTTTGACCGCCTTGCGTTCGATGACCACCGTGAGGGTCACGCCGTCAACAGTCATGACACGCTGCTCTGCCATCGCTACGTCACCTGCACAGCGCAGGGGCGTTCTGTCGTGACGCCGACCCCTAACCAGACGAAGAGGATCGCGCCGGCGAAACGGAGCGCCGCGCCGGTCAGCAGCGCTGGCGTATAGCCGAAGAGATCCGCAAGCAGCGTGCCGACCAGCGGCGCAACCAGAGTTGCAATATAGGTCGTCAGTTGATACAGTGCAATGTACGATGCGGTTCGCTCAGGCGATGCCGTCGCCAGCGAGATGTCGAACAGCACCAGGTTCAACCCCGCGCCAAAGATGCCCGCCAGCGCCGCGTAGAAAACGAGCGGCTCGACTCGCGGGGTCAACGCCGTCAGCAGCGGATAGAGCACCAGCCCGAACACGCAGATGCGCAGCACCAGCACGTTTCCCTTGCGCCGGGTCAGCGCCGTCCAGATGAAGTAGGCGACCAGCAGAACACCGTTGTTGGTGGTGTTGATCAATCCGATCCAGAAATCCGAGGCGTTGAGCTGGCGCACCCAGTAGAGCGGAAAGAGCGGCAGTGCCATCATCATGCCGAGATTAAAGACAAATGCGCTGATAACAAACCGGCTGAACGGCGTTGGTTCGCGCAGCACCGCCAGCATATCGGCAAGGTACGCCCTCAACGACTGTTGTGCGACATCCTGCTGCGGCGGCGGATTGTCGGGAATGGTCAGGCGGCGCGAAAAGAGAAAACTCAGCGCTCCTCCCACAAATGAGGCGATAAAAACGATCTGGTAATTCAGCGGAAACGCGACGTTGTCGAGAAATGCGCCAATTGCTGCTACAGTGATCGCCGTCGTGGCGCCGAGGATCGACCAGCGCCGACTCATCAGATACTGACGCTGGCGCGGTCCTGCCACGGCGCCCATCACGACCGTGAAGGTGATATTGACAATCGCCTGCGGAATGGTCACCAGCGCCCAGATCACGACAATCGCGTAGGCGGTTATCTCCTGGCTCAGGAAGAAGGGGATCAGTCCCATCAGCACGAACGATCCCTGAACCATCGCGCGGGGAAGGGAATACCAGGGCGCCATATTGCGTTGCCGCTCGAGGAACCGTCCCAGTGGGATCGCCAGGAACATGCCGGTGAGAGCGGGGAGCGATGTCAGCAGCCCAACCAGGAAAGGAGAAGCGCCGAGGCGGGTCAGAAAGACGCCGAGGAAGGTCGAGACGCCAGTGACAATGCCAACGCCGATGCCATCGATCAGGACGCTCCGTACATTTTGTTTGTGGATGTCGGCTGGCTGAGAACGTCGGGTGCGCCAGCGGGACAGAATAGGCATGTTGTCCACGACTCCGGATCAGGGAGCGGCTTGAGGGTGGTATTATATCATCATTGAGGTGAGCGGTGACAGGCAAGGGGGTTACACGTTGCATGTCGAATGTTGAACGCAGGCAGAGACGTTGCACTGCAACGACTTCTGTACGGTGCGCATGAGTGCATTGCATGTGGAATGTTGAACGTGAATTGCAGCTGCGAAGGCTTGTCTCGCGTGAAGCGTGAGGATTGCACGTTGAAGGCGGGAAGGTCGCAGGTGCGGTTTTTGCGCAACAGAAGACAGAAGCCGGAGAGGGTTGATGAACATTACGAGATACATCCGGCGCCTGTGAGGGCAGGCTTCGCAACCGTAGCCGGCAGATGATGGTTTTTGGGAAAATAATCGGGTATCGCCCGGTTTTGCCCGCGCAGGCGGGCTTAGAGCCTACCCGGTCGCACTTCAGTCAGCGATTATTCAGATAGGCTCTTAGCAGACGTAGCCGGCAGATGATGGTTGTTGGGAACATCATCCGGCATCGCCCGGTTCAGCGCAGCCGTAGCTCGCGGCTTCAGTCGCCGGGCGGACGAGCGGATAGGATGCGCCAACCATCAACCGCCGGGCGGACGAGCGGATAGCGGACAGAAAGGGTAAGAGACCATGTTCATGCATCGTGTGACGCGCGGGTATCTGGTGTTGATCGCCGGACTGATCGCCTTCTTCGGTCGCCGCTTATTGGCAGGTGATGCACTCTGGCCCCCAGGTCTCATGCATGCCGAGATTCTCAGCGAAACCGAGATGTGGATCGTCATTTCGACCGCGCTGATGATCGGTCCGGCAGTGGCGCTTGGGCGTTTGCGCGCCATCCTGATCGCGCTGCCCTTTTCGCTGCCGCCAATCATGCTCTACCTTACGTTCTATCCGCTGCTGATCGTTTTTCTGCTGCTGGCAATGGTTCCATGGCTGGTGCATGCCGCGCTGAGTTCGTGGATGCCGGAGCGCCAGCAGGGAACCTGATAGAGCGATCAACCAAAATCTGAGGACAATCAAGGACGTGGGGCGGCTGACGTTAGCTGAGCCTGTCGAAGCCAACGTCAGCCGCAAGACGGTCAATACAAGCAATGATTGTGCAACATCTGGTTGATCACTCTATGAGGGTGGGTAATGAGGCGGCGAGACAACCTTTCATCCTGTCAATCATCCCGCCGCTCCACGCCATATCGAGCCACAAGCACAGCCATCGCACAGGCTGCTAGGACGCTCTGCGGATTTCCGCTGGGTTCGGGGAGCGCCACCGGCACACGCCCGCCAACAATGATGCCGGCGGATTGCGCGTTCGCCAGACGATCCAGTTGCTGCACCAGCATCGTGCCGGCTTCCAGGTCGGGTGCGACAAGAATATCGGCCTGACCAGCGACCGGCGAGGTCAGTTTCGCCCGGCGTGCAGCCTCCGGCGAAACGGCGTTCTCGAAGGCGAGCGGTCCATCCACGATGCCGCCAACGATCTGTCCACGGTCGACCATCTTGCACAGCGCAGCCGCATCAAGCGTCGAGCGCAGTTTCGGGCTGATGGTCTCGATAGCGGCAAGAATGGCGACTTTCGGTTGTTCAACGCCGAGCGCCAGCGCCAGGTCGATAGCGTTCTGCACGATTGCCCGTTTCTCTTCCAGATTCGGGTCCGTATTCATACCGGCGTCAGTAATGAAGAGAAGCCGGGGGTAGTTGGGCACGTCCATCGCGTACACATGGCTCATGCGCCGGTGGTCGGTAATGCCGGTATCGTGCGCCACTAGTTCATGCAAAAGCCCATAGTAGCGCACGCCGGGATCGACAATCGTCTCGACCTCTCCGGCGCGCGCCATAGCTACGGCGCGCGCCGCTGCGGCGCGGCCATCGGTCGTCGGTTCGAGCCGGAAGGCGTTGAGGTTGATATCGATCGTTTCTGCCACGCGCCGCAGCGGCGCTTCAGGTCCGATGATGATCGGGTCGATCAGGTTCGCATGCGTTGCCTCGACGATGCCGTGGAGCGCTATTGGCTCAGAGGGGAACACCACCGCCGCGCGCACCGGTCCTACCATCGATGCATGCCGGATGATCGCCTCGTAGTTGGCGCCGGGTTTGTGGAGCAGCACTTCCGGCAAACTGATCCGCTGGCGCTTGACCTTCTCGGCTGGCGCAAGCACCTCGGCGCTGCCGCTGATAACGACTTCGCCGTGCTGATTGGTGCACTGGCAGTCGAGGGTCACCCGGCGCTTCTCCGCGTCCTTGGCAGTCACGGTCACAGCGACAGTAATTGTGTCGCCGACTGCGACCGGACGACGGAAGCGCAACGTCTGGCTCAGGTAAATCGTGCCTGGACCGGGGAGCATTGTGCCAAGCACAGTCGAGATCAGCGCACCGCCCCACATGCCGTGAGCGATGATCTTGTGGAAGATGTCGCTGCGGGCATATTCCTCATCAAGATGCGCAGGATTGACATCGCCGGACATCACCGCGAACAGCTCGATGTCGGATTTGGTCAACGTGCGCGTCAGTGATGCCCGGTCACCGATCTTGATTTCGTCGAAGGTGCGATTTTCGATGTATTCCGTCATTGGAATGCCTCCCTTTGCCTCGTTCTCAGCATACGAGTGGCAGTTACAACGCGCTGCGTCAGAGTACGATATAGATGCGAATCGCACATGCGACAAAATTGTTATCAAACCGTATGGATATTGTGCCTGTTTTATGCGAAATGTCGCGTATAATGCGTATGGAAACAGGTGACATTGTGCAGTGCATTCATGGCCCGTATTCACCGCTTCTTCATTGCGATCGTTCTGTTGTATGCGCTGGCAACGGCTCTACCGGCAGCGGCGCAGCAGGAACCGCTTCCTGATCTCCCTGACGACGGCGCAGCCGGTGATATGCTGCCAACCGCGTCGCCCGCAGATGACCCTGATCCAGAGACGCTCGCCAGCTTGCAGGCAATGCACCAGGTGTATCTGCCGCTCATCGGCATGCCAGCTTCTCCCAATCCGTTTGGTTTTGATGTGCGCACCTATGCGCCGGATGCGGTGATGCCGCTGGTGGTCGAGGCGAATCCACGCTGGTCGCGCGCCGGTGATGTCTTGTGGGCGCTGGTCGAGCCGGTGCGCGGCGGCGGGTACCGCTGGGAGGCGATCGCCGATGTCGAGCGCAATGTGCGCCGCCTGCGCGCAGTGGGCATCGAGCCGACTCTGATCGTTCAGTGGTCGCCGTCGTGGGCGCAAAGCATCCCTGGCAAGCTGTGCAGCGCGCCGCGCCCGGATACGATTGCCGATTTTGCAGTGTTTATGCGTGCAGCGGCGCAGCGCTTCTCCAGCGGCGATCTGCGCGTCGATTACTGGGAGATCTGGAATGAACCCGATTTTCGACCGGACGAAGTGAAGGGCGATGAGGGGTTTGGGTGCTGGGCGACGTATCAGGCGCCGTACTACGGCGGCGACTATTATGGCCAGGTGCTGCGCGCGGTGTATCCGGCGGTCAAGGCGGGCAATCCGAATGCACAGGTGTGGGGCGGCGCATTGATGCATCGCTGGCCCGACGACACGCATACGCTGGGATTTGTGCGTGGCATGCTGGCGGCAGGTGCGGCAAACTCATTCGATGCGCTCAGTTTCCATGCCTACGGCGAATGGGGCGCCGGCGATCGTCTGCTGTTCAAGTACTGGCGATTGCGTCGCCTCCTCGATGATCATGGGCTGCGCGCAAAGCCGATGGTCGCCACGGAAATTGCAGCGACATGTCCTGCTCCGTCGAACTGTCCGCCCGATTTCCATCGCCATCAGGCAAACTATGCAGCGCGGATCTACGCGCAGGCGATTGCGCTCAATCTGTTGGGCGCCTTCTGGTATCCCGTATCGTTCCGTGGCGAGGGCTTTCTGCATAGCCATCTGATCGATGAAACCGATGAAGGGTTGGCGCCGCGCCCGTCGTTCTACGCCTTTCGCAACTCGGCGCGTCTGCTCACAGGTGCGCGCTACACCGGTCCGCCGCCGGTTGAACCGGCGCCTGGTCAGGCTGGGGATGTGCAGGTGCTGACATTCGAGAAGGGACGCAACCGTCTCTATGTGCTCTGGGTGCCGCGCTCGGACTTTCCGGTGCTGTATAATCTCCAGGTTCCGCCCGGCGTCACTGCCATCTGCACCGATCAGTTGAACCTTTCGACCCCGGCCACATACTATTGCTCCGATGAGAATCGTGATGGTCTCATTCCGCGTGCGGTGAACGAATTGCCGCAATATGTGGAAGTCCTGGCGCCATAAAGGTTTCCACGTTTGATGTTCAACTCCCGAATGAGCTGCCATCAGGGGCGATCTTACGCGGCCTGTCACTGGCAGCTTTTGCACATGCTTGTTGAACCACAGATTCCATCTGAAACGTTCAATCGCCATCACGAGCAGCGACGACGGAGCGGTGCAACGTTGCTCCCTTTGCACGTGCAATCTGCAACCTTCAATCTCCATCCTTGGCGCCCGCAAGGTGGCTCCCCTCTGGCCTCTCGCCTCTGGCCTCGCACCGCTCCTGCCACTCCTGCTGCGCCTGTGCATACGCTGCGGGCGTGCCAATGTCGAGCAGATACCCCCGCAACGGGCGTCCGTACACCGGTGCGCCCGCTCGCAACAGCGCCGGAATAATGTCGTGACCAAAATCGCTGAAGCCGGGCGGCGTCCAGGCGACGATATCCGGTTCACAGACGTAGACGCCAGCATTTGCGGTGTCGCCGCCGTCCCATACCGATGGTTTTTCAACAAAGCGCGTTACCCGACCGGTCGCGTCGATCTCGATCATGCCCTGCGAGTGCGGCGTGTCGGTGCGTTTGAGCGCCAGAGTCATCATCGCGCTTCGTTGACGATGGAACGTTATCAGATCATCAAGGTCGATGTCGAGGAGCAGATCGCCGTAGATGACCAGAAATGTCTGATCGAAGAAGCCGGGAAAATTGTGGAGTGCGCCGGCTGTGCCGCGCAGTTCTTCTTCCACTGCGTAGCGCAGCCGCATTCCAAACAGTGAACCATCCCCCAGCCCGGCGCGCACCACATCTGACAGGTAGTGCAGGTTCAGCGCCGCCTCGGTGACGCCGTAGCGTCTCAACCACTCCAGTGTCCACGCCAGGAGCGGTCGTCCGGCGACCGGCAGCATCGGTTTGGGGCATGTATCAGTGAATGGACGAAGGCGCGTCCCTGCGCCAGCCGCGAGAATGAGCGCTTTCATAAGGGTTAGGAGATCTTCTTCCCCGCCTTCAACCTTCCATGCGTCGATTATCTTTCGTTCGTATGAACATGCAATGAATCATGCCCGCCATGTTTTTCGCAAAACACGCAGCCAGTTTTCGTGCGCCAGTTTGCGGAGCGATGGCTCATCGAACCCGCGGCGGCGCAAGGTTTCCAGCAGGCGCGGCAACCCGGCGGCATCGCCGAGATCGCGCGGCATCAGCGCGCCGTCGAAGTCTGAACCAAAGCCAACGCGATCAATCCCCAGACGCTCAACCAGGTGCACAATATGGTCTGCTACCGCATCGAGCGGCGTGTTCGCGTCGCGTTGACCATCAGGGCGAAGGAAGCCGACATGGAAGTTGACGCCGACCATCCCATCCGATTCGCGGATCGCATCAAGTTGCCGATCGGTCAGGTTCCGTGGCGAGGGACAGATTGCATACGCATTTGAGTGTGTGGCAACCAGTGGGGCGTCGCTCAACCGCGCCACATCCCAAAAACCGGCTTCATTCAGATGAGAAACGTCGATCAGAATCCCAAGACGATTGCACGCCTCAACCAGTGCTCGCCCGGCGTCGGTGAGACCAGGACCGATGTCGGGGGTGTGGGGGAAACACAGCGGCACGCCGCACCCAAAAGCGTTCGGTCGGCTCCAGACGATACCGAGCGAGCGGAGGCCCGCCTGATACAACGCCTCGAGCGCGTGAAACCCGGTATCGATGGGGTCAGCCCCCTCAAGGTGCAGGATGGCGCTCAGGGTATTGGTCCGAAGACCGTGCTCGATTTCACCGATGGTGCGCGCAACGCATACCTGCCCGGCGGATTGGGCTTCGATGCGAAAGAGGAGCGCCGTCATCTCCAGCGCAGTGTGCAGTGCGTATGAATATGGCAGCGGATCGGGCAGACCGCCGTCATTGGGTGTTGATGCGTCGGGTGGTGTCGGGACAAAGACTGCAAAGAAGCCGCCAGCGAAACCTCCCTGGCGAGCGCGTGGAAGGTCGAGATGTCCGTCTGTAGATGTAAAGAACGAGTCGTCATGTTTTGCAGTGTAGAGACGTAGTAACGTGTCGTTATGGCCGTCGAAGACCGGTAGTACTGCTGTCACATCATCTCACTTTCTTGCCCCGCCCAGTTCGCGGAGTGCAACCCTGGCTCGTCTATTGTACAATACTGTGTATGAGCGATTACGTCCTACGCTGGTTGCTGGCCGCACAGCGGGATATAACCGGAGAGCGCACCGGGGGTGACGGCGATGGTGTTGGTCCGGTATGCATCGCAGAGGTCGAAGGGCTTATTCGCGCCCAGATTATCCGTTCGTACCTGGAGGACGCGGGGATACCGGCGCATCTGGCGGGTGAAGCGATTGCCGGGGTCTACGGCCTGCTGCACGGTTCCCTCAGCATCGTGAAGGTGTACGTGCCGGCAGCGCTGGCGCATGAAGCGCGCGATCTGCTGGAAGATCTCGATTTCGGCAATGAGAATCTATGACTGACGCAGCAGTGCCAGACCTTGGGTAAAGAAGGCGATCTGCGCCAGGGCAAACCAGACCGACAGAAGCGCCAGCAGCGCTCGCGCCACGCCGAACCAGAGGGGCAACGCTGCGCGCAGCGCCGTAAGGTCAGCTTGCAGATTGGCCACCAGTGTTTGATAACGGTTGATGACCTGGCGTGCGTCACGGAAACTGCCATTGATCTCGGCAATGTTTTCGGCGACTGCTTCGGTATTCGCGCCAATCCGGCGCAGGTTGGCGCTGGTGACCGTCAATCGATCACGGACGTTGTTCAGCGATGCGGGCAAGGGATCGAGACTGTCGGAAACCTGCTGGATCGCCTGGTTGAGCGGCACGTCTGGGTTGTAGGTGTTGGCGCCGAGCAACCCGATCCGGCTGATCGTCCCGAGCACGGCATCGGCGACACGCGCCGTTTCACGCGCCGATTCCAGCGTTTGCTGCGTCGAGCGAATGGCGCGCGGGATCTCGACGCCGACCAGCGTACCGATGCGGTCAATGGTTGGCAATGTATCGCTGATTGCCCGCCCGGAACTGCGAACGGTCGTTTCGATGGCGATGATCGTTTCGGATGCGCTGGTGAGCGATGTATCAGCGACGGTCAACCCATCGGCGGCAGCGAGCAGCGCCTGGTCGATATCGGCGATACGCGTGTTCAATGTCTCTTCCGCCGCACTGAGCGCCGGGAGCCCCACGAACAATCCTGTCAGGCTGATGACCAGCCCCACAATTCCTGCGCCAACGAGCAATAACCCGGCGGTTCGCTGCAAAAACCGTTTCATCGAACCCCTAACCCCTATCGTTCGCATCAAGCAGAGCAGTGGCTGCCGTCGGTTCAAGCGCCTGTGCGAAGAGCCAGCCCTGCCCATACGGGCATGACATCGAACGAAGGCGCATCAGTTGTTCCTCGGTTTCGGCGCCTTCAGCGATGACCGTTATCCCCAGGGAATGCGCCAGCGCAATGATGGTGCGAACGATCTCGGCGTTTTCGTGGCTGTGGTGAATCTGGCTGATAAACGAGCGATCGATCTTGATCGTCCCAATAGGAAAGCGATGCAAATAACTGAGCGACGAATATCCGGTGCCGAAATCGTCGATACAGATCTGAACGCCAAGCGAGCGCAGGTGCAGCAGCGCCCGACTGGCGACATCGCCATGTTCGATGATCGCTGTTTCGGTGATTTCGAGACGCAACATGGTTGCATCGAGGCGATATGCCTCGAGCAGCGCCGCGATACGCTCAACCAGGTCTGGATCGGCGATCTGGCGTGGCGAGAGATTGACATTCATTGTCAGTGAGCGTGTGAGGTAGCGTTGCGTCCACTCGTGTAACTGGCGGCATGCCTCACGTAACACCAAATGACCGATCGGAACGATCAATCCGGTTTCTTCGGCAATATCGATGAACTCGGCCGGCGTTACGATGCCGCGATTGGGATGTCGCCAGCGAAGCAGCGCCTCGAAGCCGACTGTCTGCTGCGTATTGAGTTCGACGATTGGTTGATAGACGACAAAAAACTCGTTACGTTCGATGCCGTGGCGCAGATCGGTCTCGATCTGTAAACGATAACGAGCACGGTCGTGCATGGCGGGATGGAAGACGGCGTAGCGCGATCGTCCCTCGACTTTGGCATGATACATCGCTGTATCGGCATCACGGAGCACATCGGCAGGCGAATGATGGCGCGCACTCGTGCTGAGCGCAATGCCAATGCTGGCGCCGCTGAACACATCGTGGCCGCCGAGATGGAACGGTTCTTCGAGCAGGCGCAAGATGCGTTCCGCCACGGTCAGCGCCGCCTGTGGGTCGTTCAGGTCTTCGAGGAGCACGGCGAACTCGTCGCCACCAAGACGCGCCAGGGTATCGCCGGGCCGCAGGCAGCGTTCGAGGCGTCGCGCAAGAGCGATGAGCAATTGATCGCCAATCAGGTGTCCGAGACTGTCGTTAATCAGTTTGAAACGATCAAGATCGAGGAACAGCACGGCGAACGATGGTGAAGCGCCGCGCTGTGCACGCGCAATCAGGTGTTCCAGACGGTCCATAAAGCGTGTGCGATTGGCAAGCCCGGTCAGGCTATCGTACAGTGCATCGTGCAACAGGCGCTGTTCTGCCAGTTTGCGTTCGTTGATGTCAGTTTGCGACCCAACAATTCGCATCGCCTCTCCGCTTGCATTCCACACCGCAATGCCGCGGCAATGCATCCAGCGGTAGGCGCCGTCGCGGTGCAGCATGCGATATTCATACTCGAACCCGGAGATCAGACGACGGAGGTGGGCAGCCAGGCGCACCTCCAGCCCCTCGCGGTCGTCTGGATGGACGCGGTCGAACCATTCGGACGGATCATTGTCGATCTCATGGTCCTGGAAGCCAATCGTCGCTTTCCAGCGTTGCGAGAAGTAGATTTTGCCGGTACGCAGGTTCCAGTCCCATAGTCCGTCGTTGGCTGCTTGAGCCGCCAGCGCGTAGCGTTCTTCGCTGGCGCGCAGCTCTTCAGCCGCCTGGCGCATCGTTGTGACATCACGAAACACCGCCACTGCGCCGCTGATGTCGCCGCCATTGTCGCGCAAGGGACGGGCGGTGACGCTCAGCCAGCGTGCAGGGGCGTCACCAGATGACGCGAGCAAGAATTCAGCGCCATCGAGCGTCTCGCCGCGCAGCGCAACCGCCAGCGGCAGGTTTTCGGGCGGGCAGGGATCGCCATCAGCCATCAGCAGCACAGGTGTGGCTGCCGATGCCTGTGGCGTCAGATCGGCAACACGGTCGCCGAAGAGGGTGTGCGCCGCCGGATTCGTATGGAGCAGATGGCCTGCGAGGTCCACAACCACAATCGCATCGCCGATACTGTCGAGGATCGATTGGAGCGTCAGCGTCTGCTGACGCAGCGCGGTAGCGATTTGCTCGGCAGCGGCGCTGCGTTCAGCAACGCGTTTTTCGAGGGTGGCATTGAGGACGCGGAGTTCGGCTTCAATCCGGCGGCGCTCGCGTTGCGAGCGTTCCAGCGCATCAAGCGCCGTCAAGAGTGCAAAGTCGATCGTTGCCGGCGCTGTAGCAGTTGCTGGTTCATCAGCGCTCTCGCTGTCCATGGTGCGCAACCGTTGCTCCAGGTAGGCGCGTTCGCGATCACGGAGCATCTTGCGTTCGAGCGAGGCGTTCACCCGCGCGCGCAAGAGGACATCGTTGAAGGGTTTGAAGAGATAATCATCGGCGCCAAGTTCGATGCATTGCGCGACCATATCGAGGTCGTACACCGCAGAAACCACCACGACCGGCGTGTGATAGATGAGGTTCTGCTGGCGCAACTGCTGCAGAACCTCGATGCCGTTCATATCGGGCATCATCAGATCGAGCAGCACCAGATCGAACGACTGACGTGAGAGCAGCTCCAACGCCGCACGTCCGCCAGCGACGACTTGTGTCCGATACCCCTGACTGCCAAGCAAGCGCACCAGTAGATTACGAATGTGGTCGTGGTCGTCAACGACCAGAATGTGTGGTGGCATGAACGTCGTGTTGGAGTCTAATGTATGGATAGTCACCGGCTCATTGGAAACGATAATGCAGTCAGGCGGCAGTTTCTCATTGCCTGGGCGATTCGCTCAGGAGTTTTTCGATTTTGCGGATCAGGCGATCAAAGTCGATCGGTTTGGCTTCGAAGTCGTCGCAGCCGATGTTCAAAGCGCGATACCGGTCTCGCTCAGTGCATAGGCGGTGAGCGCGATAATTGGAATGTGGCGCGTCTCAGCGCGTTTTCTGATCCGTTCAGTCGCCTGCCGGCCATTCATGATCGGCAGCCCCATATCCATGAGGATCAGGTCTGGTGCAGCATTGATCGATGCCAGAATGGCGCGGACGCCATCTTCGGCGAAGATCGTATCATATCCTGCCATATTCAACCGGCGCGCCAGCAGGTCGCGGATGGCGGCGTCGTCTTCAACAATCAGAATGCGGGTCATGCTCGTCAAGCCTCCATGGGTTGCAGTTGTGCATACGTGGCAATGGTGGTGCGCACCTCGTGGACGAATTCGTCGTAGTGGAACGTCCCTTTGTGCAGGATCCGCGCGACCGATTGGTTGAGACTGTCGTGTTCGGCAGGCGTCAGTTCTTTTGCAGTGACAACGATAATCGGGACGGAACATCCATCGGGAAGCATACGCAGCGCCTCAATAAACTGCATGCCATCCATGCCGGGGAGCATGAGATCGAGCACAATGCCATCCGGCATGCTGGTCGTGCAGTGCTCCAGCGCAGTCTGTCCATCCGGCGCCTCGACAATCGTCCAGTCCGAACATTCACGAGCTAGTGCGCGGCGCAGATAGTCGCGCATGGCGTCGTCATCCTCAACGATCAACACCCGTTTGCCGCCGCTCTCTGCGAGCGTCGCTCGTTTGTTGAGCAACAGACGTATCTGCCGCTCCAGTCGATCGAGATCAGCGGGCTTGTTCAACGTTTCAGCTGCACCGAGCAACACCCCGCGCTTTGCGTCATCCGCTATCGTGAGTAGTATAACAGGTATTGCGGCGGTTTCGCTCGATGCTTTCAGTTCATTCAGTACGGTCCAGCCATCGATCTCGGGCATCAGAATATCCAGGATAATCAGGCCGGGCATGAGCAATCGCGCCAGTTCCAGCCCGCTCGCTCCATCGGCGGCGGCTTCGATATGGAGATCGTGGCGTTCCAGCGCGCGCGGCAGCAGATCGTGGACGGCTGGATTGTCATCGATCAGCAGGATCAGGTGTTTGCGTTCCTGCTGGTCTTCAGAGTCGGTTGGCGTTGTCGTCGGCGTTTCACCTTCGACCGGCGCCGGCGCCGGTTCAGCAGCCGGCGCCAGGTGTTCGGGGAGTGTGACAACAAAGACGCTTCCGACGCCAGGTGTGCTGGCGACTGTGATGTCACCGCCGAGCAAATGGATCAGGCGGCGGCTCAGCGCAAGCCCCAGTCCGGTTCCGCCGTATTTGCGCGTCGTGGTGGGGTCTGCCTGGGTGAATTCCGTGAACAGACGGGCTATCTGTGCGTCCGTCATACCGATGCCGGTATCGCTGACGGTAAAGGTGATATGAGCGGTGTGGCCATTGGCGGCGGTTGTAGATGCTGGAATGGCACGTGTGATGGTCACAGCAACGCTGCCATGTTCGGTGAACTTACAAGCGTTGTGCACCAAATTGTACAGCACCTGTCGCACGCGCACGTCGTCGGAGTGCATCAACCCGACAGCCGGATCGATCTCCAGGCGCAGGGTATTGTTGCGATTGTGCGCAAACGCCTGCATGCTCGTCACAACGTCTTCAGCAAGCGCACGCACCGAAAAGGGCGTGACGTTGATCTGCATGCGTCCGGCTTCGATTTTCGAGAGATCGAGCAGGTCGTTGATAATCGCCAGCAGATGTTTGCCCGCATTGCGCACGCGCGTAATATCGTCTCTGACGCGATCGAACTCGCCATGTTGCATCGATATCATGATCAGGTCGGCATATCCGATAATAGTTGTCAGCGGTGTGCGGAGTTCGTGGCTCATGTTGGCGAGGAAGCGACTCTTGGCGCGATTCGCCTCTTCCGCCCAATCTCTGGCGTTGCGCAGGGTCTCCTCGGTCTGTTTCCGTTCGGTGATGTTGCGCGCCACGACCTGCCATGCCGGTTCCCCGTCGATTTCAAACGGTGCAGCAACGAGTTCCAGGGTAATCTCGTTTCCATCGGGCAGGGTCAGGTCGTGCTCGTAGCGAATGACGCCATCGCCTGTGCTGTAGCGAATCGGAGGGGGTACAAACGGTGCGGCGTGCGAGCCGATCAGGCTTGATGGGTCAGAGTGGCCAAGCAGCCGGGCGCCAGCCGGGTTAATGTAGAGAAGGCGCTCGCCGTTATGCACGATGATCGCTTCGGGAGAAATCTCGACCAGTTGCCGATAGCGCGCCTCGCTCTGAGACAGGCGGTCAGCAGACTGTGCCAGATCGTCGAGCATGCCGTTAATAGCATCGCCCAACCGGGTAATCTCATCGTTTCCCGTCAAGGCAATGCGCGTCTGTCTATCACCGCTGCGCCCAATCTGCGCCACCTGTGTACTGAGCGAAATGATGCGTGACAGGACACGCCGTTCGATCAGTGTGAGAATCACAGCGGCAAATGCACCGGTGACCAGCAGCAGGATCAGGAGGTTGTAACGCGAAGCAGCCAGACCATACCGGAGAATGTCGCGCGGCACGTCGATGCGCAGGATAATGCCCTCGCCGCTGCGCAGATCGTCGATCTGCGCGTACCCGGCGATCCGGTCGTCGGCAAATGAGAGCGGACGAACCACAATCGGCTTGTCGTCGTTCATCAACCGGGAGGCAAGCGCAAAATCGGGAACAGAAGCGGCGTTGCTTATCAGACCGAGTGAAATGGTGTAACCGGTAATGTCGCTAAGACGTGTCAGTTCGGCAGCATCGAGGTCGCGCCCCATGATCAGCACGCCGCGCGGTGGTCCGTCGCCCGAACTTGCCAGAATCGGATGGACGGCGATCAGCATTGGTTGACCATCGGCGACAATCACCCCGCTGATCCCATCGTTCTGTGCAGCAACCTGAAGGAATGGGGCGTTTGCGCCATCGAACGATGTCAGTGCAGCAGGGACGGGCAGGACCTGCCCGTCGATAAGACTCTGCCGACGGGCGTAGACAATGTCGCCGGAGCGGTTGATGAAGGCGATATACGATGCACGTATGGTGCGCAACGCCTCGACGTTAACATGCGTATTGATGTACTCGAGATCGCGTTGTTCAACAAATGCATACGTCGGGTCCCAGACCGCGTAGTCTTTGACGTTGCCATACAGCGCATCGATCTCATTCTGGAGCGTCTTGAGCGTCTGCTGCATGGAGGCTTGCACGCTTCGCTCTTCGAGTTCGCGAAAACTTCGCCCGATGATGAGCTCGGACGCGAGAACCTGCAATGCTAACAGCGCTGTCAGAGCAACCGCGATGGCTTTGAGCGTCGTTGTGCGCAGCGATGTCGTTCGGGCGTAGAACAATGCTGGTTTCCTTTGCTGTGCGAGAAGCTGCCGCTGTGTACGAGGCGTAGTGTACAATGTGATCATTACCAATGTGTGTCATGGCTTGTGCGATCCGGGGTCGTACATTCATTGAGCAGGCGCACGTTGAACGATAGTGAGTGGTATGAATTCCGTTCGCCTGGACCGGAACTACGTCGATCTGGAACGATCAAGACCGTGAAAGTCCTTGAAAAATTGTTTATTTCTCGTTTATGCCCCTGATGAATAGAATTTTCAACTCCTTGAATGTTGAACGGCGGTCATCATTAGCAACGCATCACACAATATTCTATGACACAATTGATAGACAAGCAATCTCATTCGTTACTGGCAAATGAATGGCGCAGAAGATCAGGCGTGCGCCATCTCTACATTCATATTCCTTTTTGTCATCGTCGTTGCGCGTACTGCGACTTCAACACCTACGCCAACATGGAGGATCGCATGGAGGCGTATGTGGCGGCGCTCTGCACCGAGTTGCGCTCGCTGGCGCTTCCGCAGCACGCTGTCTCTCCGGCTCTCCCAATGACTGCCGACCTGACGCGCGCAATGGTGCGCCCGACGATCTTCCTCGGCGGCGGTACGCCGAGCATGCTGCCAGAGGCATTGATGGAACAGACGCTCGCCGCGGCTGATGCGGTCGTGCCGCTGCGCGACGCTGAGGTGACGGTCGAGTGCAATCCAGGGACGGTGCTGGGGCGCGACTACCTGCGCGCCCTGCGCGCTATGGGGGTCAACCGGGTGAGTCTCGGGGTGCAGAGCCTGCATGATCCGACGCTACGGGTGCTGGGGCGCATTCACACGGCTGCGGAAGCCTATGCGTCATTCAACGATGCGCGTGCTGCGGGGTTTGAGAGCATCAACCTGGATTTCATCTTTGGGTTGCCGGGGCAGACGGTTGCGCAGTGGGAGGAGACGCTGTGCGAGATTGTGACCTGGGGCGCGGATCATTTTGCCCTCTACTCGTTGATCCTGGAGGAGCGCACGCCGCTGTATGCGCAGGTGATCAGCGGTCGTATCAGCGTTCCCGACGACGATGCCATGGGTGCGATGTATGAACTGGCAATCGAATATTTTGCCGCTGCCGGGTATGTACAGTATGAGATCAGCAACTGGGCGCGCGCCGATGCGTCTGGCGCGCCCGTGCCCTCTCATGCCTGCCATCACAATCTGGCGTACTGGCTGAACGCCGATTATCTTGCGGCTGGCGCGGGCGCACACGGTCATCTCTACCCGCGCCGGTTTGTCAATGTGGCAGGCATCGACGACTACATCGCTCGTGTGCGTGCTGGCACGCTGCCGGTTGCCGAGGTGATCGACCTGACTCCGCGTGATCTGGCGGCAGAAACCGTGTTTATGGGGCTACGTCTGAATGCCGGCGTCAGTTTTGCACACTTCCGTGATCGGTGTGGTGGGGAGATGGATGCGATTTTTGGCGCAGAACTTGCGGATCTGGCGAAACAGGGACTGATCGAGCGCGATGAGCGTGGTGTGCGGTTGACCCGTCGCGGGAGAATGCTCGGCAATCGGGTATTCGAGCGGTTTGTGTGAGCCTGGGTTGAACGCTGTGTTTCCCTCATCCCCCCGTCCCCTGCCTCCCACGCGGGGCGAAGGGGGTGTTTTTTCTCATCCCCCCGTCCCCCTTCTCGCACGCAGGGCGAAGGGGGTGTTAAGGCGACGCAGCGGCTTGTCCGTACCGGCGTTCTCAAGCCTGACAGCGAGCGATGCAATCACAGGTCTTGCTGAAAACGCACAACAATAGCGCTCGCATTATGCGGGCGCATTCTTTTTGAAGGCGAGCGAAGCAATTGAAGGGCCTACCGCAAGCGCGCCGCTCGTGCATTGCGGCAACGAATTCCGCATTGGTTTCGAGGGCGTACACCCCGCCCCAGTGCGGGGGTAGGGCTTTTTTTGCGCTGTGGCAACGAACTCCGCATTGGTTTCGAGGGCGTACACCATTCCTCTCCCCGCCGAGTCGTGAGATCGTTTTTGTAGCATTTAGCGCACGGAAATCCACTGCGGCCCGTGCGCGCCGCGGCGCAGTTTCAGTGCTCTTCTGCGAGCCGAAACTTCGGAAATGTGACCAGAGACGATAGGCGAGAGGGGATAGGTGAGGTTTCAGAACTCTTTTGCAGACGATAGGCGAGAGGAGATAGGTGAGGTTTCAGAACTCTTTTGCAGACGATAGGCGAGAGGGGATAGGTGAGGTTTCAGAACTCTTTTGCAGACGATAGGCGAGAGGGGATAGGTGAGGTTTCAGAACTCTTTTGCAGACGATAGGCGAGAGGGGATAGACGGGGTTTCAGTACTCTTCTGCGAGTCGAAAATTCGGAAATTCTTTCTCCAGTCTTGTTCGAACTGCACAGTCAAAGTTTCAGTACTCTTCTGCGAGTCGAAAATTCGGAAATTTGTTCCCGCCGGGCAAGACGTTGACGCTTGCGGCGTTTCAGTACTCTTCTGCGAGTCGAAAATTCGGAAATGGCACTTTCGCGACATCGACGCGCACGGCGCGGCGCAGGTTTCAGTACTCTTCTGCGAGTCGAAAATTCGGAAATCGGAAACGGCAAAAGTGGCCATCGTCCATGCCCGTGCGTTTCAGTACTCTTCTGCGAGTCGAAAATTCGGAAATGCCAGCAACGCGATCTTTTCCAAGCCCGCCGAAGTGTTTCAGTACTCTTCTGCGAGTCGAAAATTCGGAAATGTCTTCATGCAAGCATCCCCGATAGAAGCGTTTCCCGTTTCAGTACTCTTCTGCGAGTCGAAAATTCGGAAATTTTCAGCAACACTTACCGATCCTATGCGCCTTACGTGTTTCAGTACTCTTCTGCGAGTCGAAAATTCGGAAATATACACGTATAACGCGATAACCTATGCAACATCCTACGAGTTTCAGTACTCTTCTGCGAGTCGAAAATTCGGAAATTGGATACGAGTACAGCTTGCCGGCGGTTGAGGCCGACAGTTTCAGTACTCTTCTGCGAGTCGAAAATTCGGAAATACACTCTTTTGATAAAAGCTACAAGTCCTCCTGCGACGTTTCAGTACTCTTCTGCGAGTCGAAAATTCGGAAAT
>NZ_JBYNRX010000073.1:0-81234 GCF_057785375.1 Roseiflexus sp. | reverse complement strand
GGCGTCTTCCGCGTCCGGGTAGAGGTAAGAGACAGGAGGTGAGAGGGGTGTAACCTCCCCCTTCTCCCCGTGTGGGAGCAGGGGGGAAGAGGGGCAAGCAGGCGTCTTCCGCGTCCGGGTAGAGGTAAGAGACAGGAGGTGAGAGGGGCGCCACTGCTCCCTTCTCCCCGTGTGGGAGCAGGGGGGAAGAGGGGCAAGCAGGCGTCTTCCGCGTCCGGGTAGAGGTAAGAGACAGGAGGTGAGAGGGGTGTAACCTCCCCCTTCTCCCCGTGTGGGAGCAGGGGGGAAGAGGGGCAAGCAGGCGTCTTCCGCGTCCGGGTAGAGGTAAGAGACAAGAGGTGAGAGGGGCGCCACTGCTCCCTTCTCCCCGTGTGGGAGAAGGGGGGGGCGGGGGGATGAGGGGCAGAGGATGAGCGCGAGAAAGGAAATGCACCAACTCAGAGTTCGGAGAACACGATGCGCGGCGCCTTGTTGCGACCGTGCTCCACGTCCTCAAACGCCTCGTTCACCTGCTCGAGCGCGCGAGTCTCGTAGAGAACGCGCGTCTTTCCGGCAGCATGCAGCGCAAATGTCTCCGCCAGGTCTACGCGAGTGCCAACAATCGAGCCAATGACGTGGATGCCATTGAGCACCGTCTCGAAGATCGGCAACTGGATATAGTTATCGGCAGGGAGCGCAACGAACACCAGTCGTCCGCCACGGCTCAGTGATCGATACGCCTGCTCGAATGCCTTTGGCGATACCGCCACGCAGATCGCGGCGTCGGCGCCGCCCCATTTCTTGAGTTCCTCAACCGGATCATGCGTGCTGGCATTGATCGTGATGTCGGCGCCGAGTTCTCGCGCAGCCTGCAACCGCTCATCGAGCAGGTCAATTGCCGCCACCGTCGCTCCGGCAATCTTGGCGTACTGCAACGCCAGGTGCCCCAACCCGCCGACGCCGAAGACGGCGACCAACTCCGAAGGACGCGCCCCGGAGACTTTCACCGCCTTGTAGGTCGTGACGCCTGCGCAGGTCAGTGGCGCAGCGTCGAGCGGCGAAATGCCCGAAGGAACAATCCCCACATACTTTGCGAAGGCTTTGGCATACTGAGCATACGCGCCATCGATGAAGTAGCCGGTGTTGAGTTGACGTTCACAGAGCGTTTCCCAGCCGGAAGCGCAATATTTGCAATCGCCGCATGCGTGCCCCAGCCAGGGGATTGCCACGCGGTCGCCTTCCTTTACGTTGGTCACGCCTGATCCGACGCTCTCGACGATTCCTACTCCCTCGTGACCGGGAATGAAGGGCAGTTTCGGCTTGACGGGCCAGTCGCCGTGCGCCGCGTGAATATCGGTGTGACACAGACCCGATGCTTCGATTTTGACCACGATTTCGCCAGGTCCTGGCTCCGGCTTGGGCCATTCCTCGATCCGCAACGGTTGCTGGAAGTCGTGGACGACGGCGGCCTTCATTGTCTTCATTGGCTTTCCTCCTGTTCTCTGAGCGCCTACACGAAATCGATGTGCGAAGAGCTATCTTCGAGCAAAAAGGCCCTTATTATCCCTTCAGAATGAAAGGATCAAGCTTTTGGGGCAAATTGCGAAAAATAAACCGTGCTATCAGGCGTACAGCTAACCTGATGCTGATAGAGGTATTTTCTATCTTTATTCTAAAAAAATAGATAGCGAAGCAAGGGAATCGATCATAGAGAGGTCTCGAGCCTGCAACCTCCCATACAGGCGCAAAGCGCACGTGACGCCATCCAAGGAATTGATGGTTTCTATCAGTGCATCAAGACTTCTTAAACAATCTTAGACTGACAATGCTGAATTGAGAGTACGGAGTTGGATTGATGCTCAGAAGTTATGTTAGAACTATAGCATGTGGAAAAAAGAATGTCAATAGGGGTATCTGACAACTGATAACACCTCTTGTTCGTTGCAGCGATCTGCCATGACACAGTGCGTTTTATCTTTTATCTTTGCACCATCTCACCAGGAGGCGAAAGTTGCCCGTGATCCGTCTCCGTTGGGCGCGGGAAGGTTTGTTCTGTGTGACGTGTCACAAGCGAAGTATGGCGAAGCCAGGAGACCATAGTATAGTATGGGTGAGAAGGCGGTACGAGAGAACTCAAGGGAAGCGGAGAGGGATTTGGGAAGGCAAGCCGTTCGCGTGCTACGCCCTCTGCGCCTCTCTGGGATTCAGAACAACAGGTGCGAAACCTGACCCCTAACCTCCATTTGCCGGAAAGCCTCTTCCGCAGTACCATACCGGATGTCGCTGTCGAACCCCGACATGGATGCGAATGAACGAACCTTTGCGTTTAATCGTCAACGACGTGGCAATCGAGTACGGCGCGCGGCGGGTGCTGGCGGGCGTATCGTTCGAGTTGTGCGCCGGTGAGACGCTGGTCGTGGCCGGCGCCAATGGCAGCGGGAAGAGTTCGTTGCTGCGGGTTATCTGCGGGTTGCAACGCCCGGCGCGCGGCACAGTGGTGATCAGGACGAACGGAACGGTCCTGCGCCCATCGGAGGCGTTGCACCTCCTTGGCTGGGTTGCGCCCGATCTGTACCTCTACCGTGAGTTGACCGCCCTAGAGAACCTGGCATTTTTCGCCGCCGTGCGGGGCATTCGCTGCACCCGCGCCGACCTGGAAGCACTGCTCGATCGGGTTGGGTTAGGCGGGCGCGGCGACGATCTCCTGGCGGCGTACTCGTCGGGTATGACGCAGCGGTTGCGTTATGCCTATGCGTTGCTGCACCGTCCGCGGATCCTGGCGCTCGACGAACCGACTGTGACCTTCGATGCGCGTGGTGTGGCGCTGGTCGAACAAGTGATCGCCCGGCAGCGCGATCATGGAATCACAATCATTGCCACCAATGACCCGCGTGAAGAACGGTTTGGCGATTACATCCTGCGGTTGGCGCAATAGCGCTCCCGCCTGCGACGTTCCGCGACGCCGGGGATCTGGAGCGCCATAACGAGACAACGTGATGGACCCGCATATTTCACCTCAGAGCGCGATTGAGACTTCCTCGACCGCAATGCCGCCAGAAGCGCCGCTCCTGATGGCGGCGTGGGCGGTGTTCCGCAAGGATGTGCGCAGCGAGCTGCGGACACGCTACGCGCTCAACGCCATTCTGCTGTTCGCCGTCAGCACCGTTGTGGCAATGAGCCTGGGGATGGGACCGCTGACCGTCTCACGCAATGCCGACCTGCCGATCATCCAGGCGGCGCTGCTGTGGGTCGCTATTCTGTTTGCGGCGTTCACCGGTCTGGCACGCGCCTTCGTACAGGAAGAAGAAGCGCGCACTGCCGCTGCGCTGCGCCTTTCCGCCCGCCCGACCGCTGTTTTCCTCGGTAAACTGCTGTTCAATCTGGCGCTGCTGCTGCTGCTCGTTGCAGTGACGACCACGCTCTTCATCATCATGCTGCGGGTGAAGGCGGGCAACCCGGGGTTGCTGGCGGCGCTGCTGCTGGCGGGCAGCCTGGGGCTGGTGGCGGCGACGACGTTGATCGCAGCGATCATTGCGCGCGCCAGCGTGAAAGGGGCGCTCTTTGCAGTGCTGTCGTTCCCGTTGCTGGCGCCGCTGCTGGTGGTTGCCATTCAGGGAAGCGCCAATGCGATAGCGGGGCGCGGGTGGGAGAGCGGCGTCGGTTCATTGCAGGTGCTGGCGGGGTATACAATTGCTCTCTTTACAGCTTCACTTTTCCTGTTCAACAGTGTATGGGAACCGTAAAAACATTTGATTTACCCTGTCACATGTAGTATCATTTCAGCAATCAGCATCCGCGCGATGCCTAGAAAGAGCTGTTCCATGAGTGACAGGCTTCGCCTCGATCAGGCTGCCAAGTTCCTCCTTGGCGTCTGGATGTCCGGAATCGTCGTAGCGATGTTCCTGATCGTGCCGCAGTACGTTGGCCTCGGCGACGCCGGGCGTATCATTATTCTGCACGTTCCCACCGCCTGGATTACAACCGTCGCCTTTGCTGTTTCTGCAGTGTACAGCATCCGTTATCTCTGGAAACGCCGACCTGCGGACGATGCCGGCGCCGTGGCGGCGGCTGAAGCCGGATACCTGTTCTGCGCGCTGGCAACCGTTTCCGGGATGTGGTTCGCCAATATCGTCTGGGGGACGCCATGGAACTGGGATCCGCGCGAGACGACGATTCTCATTCTGCTCCTGATCTATGCCGCCTACTTCGCGCTGCGTTCCGCGCTCGATGATGTTGAGCGCCGCCGTCGCCTCGCGGCAGTCTACAATCTGTTCGCCGCAGTGACGATGCCGTTCCTCCTGTTCGTTGCGCCGCGCATGGCCGATAGCACGCTGCATCCGAATTGCGCCTTCATTCAGGGCAGCCATTGCGACGGCATCTGGCTTGAATTGAATGGGACGCGCATCGGTCAGCTTGGTGATGTGGTGCTGGCGCTGCAAGGGGTTGAGCAACGCGGCGATCTTGCGGTTGCGCAGGTGGAAGTGCGTATGCCCGGCTTGCGCGAGGTGGCGTTGCTGGAGCCGTCGTTTGAACTGGCAAGTGGTAAACCGGCGGATCGTCCTGAGTTCCCCGGTCAACAGTTCCTTCTGGCGGTCGAAGGCGTCGATCTGGCGAATGGTCGGGTGCTGCTCAACATGGAAGCGCCAGGAAGCGGGCTGCTGAGCAATAGCCGCACTTTCTGGACCTTTATGGCGGCAAATATTGGCTTTCTGGGGTTGTTTATCTGGTTGTATCGACTTCGTGCCGACGTGCTGCTGTTGCAGGAGCGTCTGGCGCGACGGGAGGCGGCGTATGAACTTCCTGCTTGAACCGGCGATTGCGATCTACACGGCGCTGGCAGTGGCGCTGACGGTCTGGATCGGTATTTTTATCTTTCTATGGCGGATCGATAGCGCCACCCGCGAACTGCGCCGCCGCCTCGATGAGGAAGCGCCGGTTGAGCCGGCAGCGACGCCGCGCGTCACCCTCGAAACTCGCAATGGCCACGCGCGCGAGGCGGTATCGGTGACAGATGCTCAAGAGTAAGCGTTTGAGACGCCAGGAGGCGACAATGGCGACGTTTTCTTCTCCAGTTCGCCGTGCACCGGCGATTAAGCCGCTCCACATGCTTGGCGCGGCAGTGATTGTGCTGGCGATTGGTCTGGGATACTACGGGCTGACCGCGTCGTACCGACCGTACACGGTCAGCATCGACGAAGCGACGCAGAGCGGACGCAGCGTGCAACTGGCCGGCTACCTCGGCGATATGGGCAGGTACGACGCCGATGGCAACTTCGTCTTTATGTTGCAGGACAACACGGGCAAGATGATTCCGGTCGTCTACGCTAAACCAAAACCGTCGAATTTCGAGCAGGCGGTGAGCATCGTGGCGATTGGCCACTACGATACAGCGCGCGGCGTTTTCCTCGCCGATGATCTGCTCGTCAAATGCCCGTCGAAATATCAGGAAATGCAATCGGCTGCGCAGTAACATGTACAGTCTTTATGTTTGACTCCGGCGCCGCGTGTCGCGTCGGCTGAGCCTGTCGAAGCCGACATAACCCGCACAACGTCCGGGCATGACTTACGCAGGGTAAGAAGCGCTCTAGATATCGAGGGTGGGATGTATCTGCTTGGAACAACTCTGATCATCGCCGGGCTGGCGTCCGCCCTGCTAGCGACTGCCGGGTATGCGCTGGCGCCGCGCGGTAATCTGGCGGCGCTGACTTTCGGGCAAGTCGGCGTGCGAATGACGCTGGTTGCAGTGCTGGCGATTGTGGCGCTGCTGAACTATCTGTTCATCGCGCAGCGGTACGATATTGAGTATGTCTATAACTACACCGAGCGCGCGCTCGATCCAGCCTTTCGTGTGGCGGCGGTCTGGGCTGGTCAGTCGGGGTCGTTCGTGATCTGGGCGCTGTGGGGGGTGATTGCGGCGCAATTCCTGGTGCGCCGCACGCGCCACTCCGAGCCGTATGTGCTCACGATTTTTATGGCGATCCAGGCGGCGCTCCTGTTCTATGTGCTGATCCGCAACCCGTTTGTGCCTCTGATGCAGAATGGCGTGGCGGTGACGCCGCCGGACGGTAAAGGACTCAACCCGACGCTCCAGAACATGTGGATGCTCATCCACCCGCCGGTGTTGTTCGTCGGCTTCGCGCTCATGGCTGTGCCGTTCGCCTTCGCCATTGGCGGGTTGTGGCGCCGCGACTACGATGGCTGGGTGCACGATGCGCTGCCCTGGACGCTGGCTGCCTGGGTGTTCCTCGGCCTGGCATTGCTGCTCGGCGGCTACTGGGCATATGAGACGCTGGGGTGGGGCGGTTACTGGGGATGGGACCCGGTTGAGAATTCGTCGCTGGTGCCCTGGCTGACATCAACCGCGTTGCTGCACGCCATGCTCGTGCAGCGCACCGGTCATGGATTGCGGCGCACAACATTCGCTCTGGCAATTGCTACCTATATTTTCGTCTTCTATTCGACGTTCCTGACCCGCAGCGGCGTGCTGTCGTCGTTTTCGGTGCACTCGTTCGTCGAAGAAGGGCTGAAGACCGTCCTCTTCGCTTCACTGGCGATCCTTGCGATTGGCGGGTTCGGTGCGCTGGCGTGGCGCTGGCGCGATATTCCTGGCAGACCGCTCTCCGATAAGCTCCTTTCGCGCGATAGTTTCTTTGCGCTGGGAATTATTGCGCTGCTGGTCATCGCTGCCGTCGTCGGGTTGGGCACGTCGATGCCGCTCATCTCCGCCATCCCTGGCGTCGGGCATCAGTTGCAGTCGATCTTCGCCGGTTCGTTCAAGATCGACGATGGGACGACCTTCGACCCCAACGCGCAGCCGTTCGCCGATGGGCGCTTCGGTCTGGTGGGCGATTTCTACAGCACGACGGTTCCGCCGCTGGGATTGATCCTGGTGATCCTCCTGATCGTCGGTCCGCTGCTTGGGTGGCGCGACACGAACAAACGGTCGCTCCTCCGCGCGCTGCGCTTCCCGGCGATCCTGGCAGTCGTTGTGGCGTGTGTGGGACTGTTGCTCGGTGCGCGTGATCCGCTGCCGCTCGCGTATGTTACCCTGTGCGCTTTCGCGGTGGGCACGAACGTCCTGATGATTGTGCGCACGTTGCGGAGCGGCTGGCTGCGTATCGGCGGCTACCTGGCGCACGTCGGTCTGATGGTCTTCCTGGTTGGCGCGGTTGCCTCGACTCTGTATGCGACGGAGGAGGTGCGCCTGCTCGTGCCGGAAGGGGAGAGCGTCAGCGCGTTCGGCTATGCGGTGACGTTCAACGGCTGGCGACAAACGCCGGAGGGTCGCGGCATTCTCGACTTGACCGTGACCCACGGGAACGAAACCTTTAGCGCGACGCCGCAGCTCTATTTCAATCAGACGATGGGCGCCACGATGGCGACCCCTTCGATCCGAAGCGAATTGTTCCGCGATGTCTACATCTCGCCGTCGGAATATCAGCCGCCATACGACCGCAATATGGCGGATATGGGCATCGGTCAGTCGGGAACGGTTGGACCCTACGAGTTTACGTTCCTGGCATTCGATGTGCCGGATGCGCATGCCACTGGCAGCGCCGATGTGGGGGCGAAACTGCGCGTCACCTACGAAGGGGAATCGATCGAACTGACGCCCAAAGTGCGGTTGGTGACCAGCCCGTCGGATCCGGTTGGCAGCATTGTGGATCTGCCTGCTGAGCTGCCTGGCGGTCACCAGGCGACGCTGGCGGCGTTCGATCCAATGCAGCGGCGGGTGCTGATCCGCGTCGAAGGGCTGAACCTGCCGGTTGATCCCGCGAAAGCCGTCGTCACGCTGAGCCTGAAGCCGGGAGTGATGCTGGTGTGGCTGGGAGTGATCATCGGCGTCACCGGAGGCCTGATTGCAGTGGTGCGGCGCACACTCGAAGGGCGCGGCGCGCTCGAAGGGCGGCGGGTGCGCCTGCCGCGCGGGTTCGGCGAACTGGCGCGCTTTGTAAGTTTGCGCTGATATGACGATGCCGGATTATTACGAGATCCTGCACGTTGCGCCTGATGCCGATGATGAGGCGATCAACACGTCCTATCGGCGCTTGCGCGAACAGTACGACCCGCAAAAGTTGAACGGCGCTGCTGCGGATCTGGTCCAACTGGCGCAGCAGCGCCTGGCGATCATCGATGAAGCATATGCCACGCTGTCTGATGCGCAGCGCCGCGCGCAATACGATGCACAGCGGCAGGCGGCTTTCCAGGATGCGCCCGATTACCGTCCGCTTCCTCCGGCACAGCATACCGAGCGTCCGCGCGATTTCAATGCCCGCCCTACGTTGAGCCAGCCGGCGCCATCGGCTCAAATTGCAGGTCCGGCGGCAGCGGTGATTGCGGTGCTGGCAGTTGCACTGGTGTCGATCATTGGCGGATTGATCCTGACCGGTGGCGGGGGTGTGCCACGGGCGGTTCCCACTCCCACGCTTTCGCCGATGGACGCGCTGGAGACCATGATTGCCCGCGCCCGCCAACTCGCCGAGCAGAACGAGAACGATGCGCAGGCGTGGCTGGACTATGCGAACCTTCTGTACGACAGCGTGCAGATTGTACGAGAGCAGGCGCCCGACAGCGTGTTGTACCAGCAACGCCTGCCGCGCTGGCTCGAAGCGGCAAAAGCCTACGAGCGCGTCCTGGCGCTCGATCCGACGAATGCCGTCGCGCGCGGCGACCTCGGCGCTTCTCGCTGCTTCTATGGCGCCGGCGTCGGGGATCAGACGTTCGTTGTGGAAGGGTTGAAGGACCTCGAAGCGGCAACGACAGCACGCCCCGAAGATACGCGCCTGCTGCTCAATCTCGGTTCGTGCCTGGCATCGACCCAACCACCGCGCACCGATGAAGCCATTGAGGTCTGGCAGCGGATTATTTCACTGGCGCCCGCCGGATCACCTGTCGCCAACGAAGCGCAGCGCCTGATCGACCTGGCGCGCAGGTAGCGTGGTTTTCACAACGCTCGAACCGCACAATAACCGCCTTGCGCGCCGCGCTGGCTGAGCCTGTCGAAGCCAGCGCCTGGCGCACAAATAAAAGCCTGAGCGTCACGAAATGAGATGGACGCCACAGCGTTCCGCTGCGTGTTGCAGCGCTGTGTCGAGCGTTGCCAGCGGCAACCCGTTGCGCATGGCTGTCTCCAGGTACGCGGCATCGTAGGTGGACAATCCCTGTTCACGCGCCAGTGTGACGACATCGTTCAGCATTCGAGGTGCTGATACAGCTTCTATCTCAATCGGCAACCCCCGAATCAACGACAAAAAGCGATTGCTTGCCGCCTGGCTCAACCGCCCGCGTCGTTCAGCGCCGAGCAAGGCGTTTCCGATCTCCAGAGACCAGATCGCAGGAACCAGTGCTGAGGTTTGCGCCAACCGATCCAGCGCCAGATCGGCCAGATTGCTGCTCTCGTCCTCGAAACACCAGGCAAGAGTGATAGATGCATCAAGGACAAACCGCTGATCGACGCTCATGATCGCCCTTCCTCGATCAACTCGCGCGCAGTTATTCCGCTCAGGCGCCGCCCTCTGCGAAATGCCCGGAGTTCGGCGATGACCTCGGCATATGGACGTGTGGAGGTTTCTTCCACCGGCGCAAGGACAGCAACCGGCGTTCCATGGAGGGTAATAACAATGCGCTCACCCTGACGCACACGAGCCAACAATTCGGAAAAGCGAGTTTTTGCTTCGTACGATCCTATAGTGATCACGACATTATCCTTTTTAGACCAGTCTACAACCAGTCTATTCCATGTTTTGTGTGTTGTCAAGGATGCGTCATGCCAATTTTTCAGGATTGAGATCAACAAGTTCTCGGTTCGCGCCGCCCGCATACTCTGGAACAGCGCAAGAGGCAACGAGCAGGCGACATGTCACTCATCGCTCATCACTCGTCACTGACCAGCGCGCTGCCTGTGCACTCAGGGCCGGCGCAAACACTTATGCAATGCCGTGGACTCCTGGGCTCATATTCCGCTATACAGCTCCCGCCAAATGTGTTAAAATGCAGCAACGGGAACGTTTACACGTATGAATGAACAAACAACGCTTCCAAAACGCGCATCGTCTCAACGGAGAGGCATCAGCAGGCGCGAACTGATCACATCTGTAGCAGGGGCGTTTCTCGGCGTCCTGATCATTGGTCTGGTCTGGTTCACGGTTAGTCGTGAAAACGGCGCTGCGTTGCCTGCGGTTGGCGAGTTGAACCGCCCCGCGCCAGACGTGGCGCTGCCGACGCTTGACGGCGGCAGTGTACGTCTGGCAGACCTGCGCGGCAAGGTTGTGCTGGTCAATTTCTGGGGCACCTGGTGCGAACCGTGCAAGGAAGAAACCCCGGCGTTGCAGGCAGCGCACCAGCGATTAGCATCCGAAGGGCTGGTCATTGTCGGCGTCAATCTGCGTCGGCAGGAGACCAGTGACGAGGCGGTGCGCGAATTTGTGCAGCGGTACGGAGTCACCTACCCGATTGCGCTCGATGTTGATGGAGAGGCGGCGCGGTTGTTCCAGATTTCGCCGATACCGGTCAGTTACTTTATCGATCAAGAGGGTACGATCCGGTATGTCCGCATTGGAACGCTTACGACGGATGATGTGGCAGTGCTGTTTGCACAATTACGGTAGTACATTGCCGAAGGCTCTGTGCAGGTTTCCAAATCAATCCGCGTGTACTGGCGCCGGTGTGGCGCGAGAGGCAAGGGTGAGGACATGCAGGGGAATGAGCAGCGTCGAATCTTGATCGTGGATGATGAGCCTGGTCTGCGCGATCTGGTGCGCATCAACCTCGAGCACGAGGGGTTCAGCGTGATTGAGGCTGAGAGCGGCGCTCAGGGTTTGCAGATGGTGCGCGATCAGCATCCCGATCTGATGATCCTTGATGTGATGATGCCGGAAATGGACGGATGGGAGGTCTGCCGGCGGTTGCGCGAGTTCTCGCAGATACCGGTGCTGATGCTGACGGCGCGCACGCAGAGCAAGGATATCGTCACCGGCCTGGAAAGCGGCGCCGATGACTATCTGACCAAGCCGTTCAACATGGATGAGCTGACGGCTCGCATTCGAGCGTTGCTGCGTCGGGTGCCCTCTCCTAATCGCCCGATCGTCGCCGGCGGCGGCGAAATTATGATCGACGAGCAAAAGCGTGAGGTGCTGGTGCGCGGTGAGCCGATCGATCTGACGCCAACTGAGTACGATCTGCTTCTCCTGCTTGCCGAGCACGCCGGCGCTGTGCTCGATCACGAAACGCTCCTGCGTGGGGTGTGGGGGCACGAGTACACTAAGGATAACGACTACCTCAAGGTGTATATCTGGCACCTGCGCCGCAAAATTGAACAGGATCCGCGCGAACCGAAATTGCTGCTGACGGAATGGGGAGTCGGGTATCGTCTGGCGCCGTAGGTGAGGGGTGAGGGGTTAGGTTAAGGGTTAGGGTTAGGGGTTGGGAGGTTCAGTCTCCTGCTGCCTGCCTTTAACCCGTAATTTCTACCTGCTTTGTGCAACCTGCAACCTTTTGCCTCTGCTCTCTCGCCCTTTGCCTGATGCCTCGCGCCCGATGTCGCCCGAAGCCTGATGCCTCGCGCCTGAATGTATGACTCATCCCAGCCGGATTGTTGTCAAAGTTGGCACTAATGTTCTCACCGCCGGCAGTGATAAGGTGCATCGCCCTACGCTCGTGTCGCTGGTGCAGCAGATTGCTGCTGTGCGCAGTCAGGGGGTCGAGATCGTGCTGGTGACTTCAGGCGCCATTGCGGTGGGGCGTGAGCGCCTGAACTTCCCGGCGCGACGACGCGATATTCCGCTCAAACAGATGCTCGCAGCGGTCGGGCAGAGCCGCCTGATGCATCTGTATGAGCAGATCTTCGAACTCTACGGCATTACCGTGGCGCAGACGCTCCTGACCCGCGGCGATCTGGCAGACCGGAATCGGTACCTGAATGCGCGCAATACGTTGCTCGCCTGCCTGATGCACAATGTGCTGCCGATCGTCAACGAAAATGACGTGGTCGCCGTTAGTGAGATCCGCGTTGGCGACAATGACAATCTATCAGCCCTGGTCGCCAACCTGGTCGATGCCGATCTGCTGCTGATCCTGACCGATATCGATGGCCTCTACACTACCGACCCGCGTCGCGATCCGTCTGCAACGCGCATTGCTGTCGTACCCGACATTACCGACCACATCTATGCGATTGCCGGCGGGAGCAATATCCGCGGCACCGGCGGCATGCTGACCAAAATCCAGGCAGCGGACCTTGCGACGCGCAGTGGCGCCGATGTGGTGATTGCCAGCGGTGCTGAACGCGACATTATTGCGCGTGTTGTGGCGGGTGAGGCGATCGGCACGCGCTTCCCGGCGCAGGCGACGAAGGTCGAGAGCCGGAAACGCTGGATTCTGGCGGAAACCGTCCGCCATAGCCGCGTCGTCGTCGATGAAGGCGCGGTGCGCGCTTTGATCAAGGGGGGCAAGAGTCTTCTCCCTGCCGGCGTGGTTGCCGTTGACGGCGATTTTGCCAGAGGGCAGACCATTCGCATCTATGCGGCCGATGGACGGGAAATTGCGCGCGGCATGACGCAGTACGCAGCAGCCGATCTCCGACGCATTCGCGGGCTGCAATCGTCACAGATTGCTGAAACGCTCGGCTTCGATTATGGTCCCGAAGTTGTGCATCGTGATGATATGGTGTTACTGTAGCAGCAATCTCCCTGCGCAACAGGCGTCTGTGTTGGCTGCGCTTCGCGTGCGATAGGCGGCGCCTGGCGCGCTGCGCAACGACGGCGGTGCAGGGTTTATTCTGCTGCGTGTTTTGCAGGAGTGACCTATGGCAAACCTCGAAGAGATTGGCGCTCGCGCTCGCGCTGCCGGACGGCGCCTGGCGCTGATGCCAACCGAGCGCAAGAACGCGGCGCTCGAAGCCATTGCGTTCGCGCTGCTCGATGAGACGAATGTGGCTGAGGTGCTGGCTGCCAACGCCGCTGATGTTGCTGCCGGACGCGATGCCGGTTTGTCGCCGGCGCTGATCGACCGGATGACGCTGACGCCGCAGCGCCTGGCGGCGATTGCCTCCGATACCCGCGCCGTCGCGCATCTGCCCGATCCGGTGGGTGAACGCTTCGATGCGACGGTGCTGGAGAATGGACTGCGGGTGCACAAACGTCGCGTGCCGCTCGGTGTCGTTGGGGTTATTTACGAAGCGCGCCCGAACGTGACAGTCGATGTCGCCGCGCTCTGCCTGAAATCCGGCAATGCGGCAATCCTGCGCGGCGGCAAGGAAATTACCCGTTCGTGCGCAGCGTTGACACGCCTGATCCAGAACGCCATTACGCAAACCGGGCTTCCCGCCGATGCTATTCAGGTGATCGACAACCCGGACCGCGCGCTGGTCGAGCAGTTGTTGCGCCTTGATCGTTACGTCGATGTGATTATTCCGCGCGGCGGCGCCGGGCTGCACCGCTTCTGCCGCGAGAAGGCGACCATTCCGGTGATCACCGGCGGCATTGGTGTGTGCCATATCTACGTCGATCAGGCGGCTGACCTGGACATGGTCGTTCCGATTGTCCATAATGCAAAAGTGCAGCGTCCGAGCGTCTGCAATGCGCTCGACACGCTGCTCGTGCACCGCGCTGTTGCGGCTGAGGCGTTGCCTGCGGTTGCCCGCGATCTGCTTGCCAGCAACGTTGAACTGCGCGTCGATGAGGAAGCGCTGGCTATCCTGCGCACGGCGGGTTTCGACACCCCACAGATCGTTCCTGCGCAGGAGAGCGATTTTGGCGTGGAGTTCATGGCGCTGATCCTCTCCGTTCGCGTTGTCACCGGGTTGGACGAGGCGCTGGAGCATATTGCGCGCTTCGGTGACCATTCCGACGCCATTATCACCCGCGACCCGGCAACGGCAGAAGCGTTCGTGCAGGCGGTCGACTCGTCGGCGGTGTTCGTCAACGCTTCGACGCGCTTCAACGATGGCGGGCAACTGGGATTGGGCGCCGAGATTGCGATCAGCACGCAGAAACTCCATGCACGCGGACCGATGGCACTGCGTGAACTGACGTCCTACAAATGGGTGGTGGAAGGCGATGGGCACGTGCGCGCCTGACCGCACCCGCTAGTGAGGTCTGGTCATGAGGTATTCTCCAGGGCATCCGCGATATGCACTGCTGCCCACGGATCGGCGAGCAGCGCCGATCCTACCTGCACCGCAGTCGCGCCTGCCCTCAGAAAGGAGTGTGCATCAGCAGCCGTTGCGATCCCGCCACACGCCACAACTGGCGCCGGCAGCATGGCGCACACCCTGGTGACGGCTTCCAGCACCAGTGGACGGATGGCAGGACCTGAGAGCCGGCCATGCAGTAATGCGCCGGTATGCGGATCGGGGGCGCAGCCGGTTGGCGGCGTGGCAATCGTCACTGCGTCGGCGCCGGCATCGATCACAGCGCGCGCTGTGGCTATCAGGCGTTCGTGTAAGGGCAGTTTGACCAGCAGCGGCAGCAGAGTCACAGCGCGCACCGCTGCAACGACTCTTGCAGCAGAACTCCACTCGTCGTCGAAGATGAGTTCCATGCCGGCAATGCCTTCGACGCCTTCGAGCGCAGTCGCCACATCGCGATGATCCGCCGCCACGCTCAAAATGACCGGTGTCTTCCAGGCTGCCCATATCGGAACGTACTCGCGCAGCACCCGATCCACCCCGGAATCGCGCCACGCGCCCACACTCAGCAATCCAGCCGGCGTTTCAATGAGGCGCAGCAGCGGCAGAGCGCGCCTGCCGCGTAACGACACGCTTCCGGTGACAATCGCGCCCAGACGTTCGATAGGCACCATCCGCTCGTATTCGACGCCAAACCCCAGACAACCGGCAGCGGTCATCACCGGCGTGCGCAGCGACAGTCCATACGGGTTGTGTGGCGCCAGATCGACCGGCTGCATGCAATCCTCCTCGAATGACCGAATGAACGGAACAATGGTCATCTCGTGTATCGTATCATACATATACAGGATGAAGGGAATAACAAGAGGAAGACTATGCACGCTCCAACCGAACCGCTGCCCGAACTCTGGAGTCCGGCAGCCATCGACAATCCTTACCCGATCTATGACTACTGGCGCGCCGTACAACCGATCCGTTGGACGGGGGGCGACTGGCAGATGTTTCGTTACGCAGACGTACAGACCCTCCTCCGTGATCTGCGCCTGGGCGCCGAACAGTTTCAGGCTGACCCGCAATGGCTGGCAACGACTGGGCTTGCACCGCTCTTTGAAGCCCGCGCGAAGATGATGCTCTTTACCGATCCGCCGGATCATACCCGACTGCGCACGCTCGTCCACCGCGCTTTTACGCCGCGCGTTGTCGAGTCGTACCGTCCGCTGGTGCAGCGCATTGTTGATCAGTTGCTCGACGCTGCCGCAGTACGTGGCGAGATCGAACTGATCGGCGAGTTCGCGTACCCGTTGCCGGTGACAGTCATTGCCCACATGCTCGGCGTGCCTGTCGATATGCACGATCAGTTTCGTCGCTGGTCGGATAGCCTGGCAGCCTTCATCGGCGGCACAACCCGCCCTGAAGCCGAGGTGCTTCCGGCGGCGCTCCAGGCGGTGCTGGACATGAGCGACTTCATTCTGGCTCTGGTGGCTGAGCGGCGCCGCGCGCCACGCGACGACCTGCTCTCGGCGCTGGCGCAGGCGGAAGATGGCGGTGATCGCCTGAGCGAACAGGAACTGGTTGCCAACAGCATCCTGCTGCTCCTCGCCGGTCATGAAACAACCACGAACCTGATCGGCAACGGCACGCTGGCGCTGCTGCGCCATCCCGATCAGTTCGCCCTGCTGCGTGACCATCCGGAACTGACCGCAGCAGCTGTCGAAGAACTGTTGCGCTACGACAGTCCGGTGCAGATGACCAGCCGCCGCGCGCTGACCGACATTGAGTTCCAGGGGCATCACATCGCGGCAGGGCAGACGGTGACCCTCTTCATCGGTTCGGCAAACCGCGATCCGGCGCAGTACGAAGACCCGGGTCGGCTCGACCTGACACGCAGCGATGTGCGGCACCTGTCGTTCGGACACGGTTCGCACTACTGCCTCGGCGCGCCTCTGGCTCGGCTGGAAGGACAGGTGGCGATCAGTACGCTGATACGCCGATTTCCTCATATGCGCACACAAAATGAGCGCGTCGTATGGCGCGACAATTTTGCGCTGCGCGGTTTACAGTCGTTGCACCTTGCCTTGTAGCCGGGCAGTCACAGGCATTGCCTTCGCCTACCCGACGATCTTTTCCGGATAGGCTCTAAGCAGGGACGGCATACTGCGTCTGGTAATCGCGGAACAGCCGCCCCCAGCCGGTATGGTGCAGCCAGCTCAGCAGGGTGGTCGCATCCGCCGGCGTCCAGCGTTGGAAGCAGCGGATTGCCCGGCGGGATGACGGCGCCGCCAGCCCCCACGGTTCGTTCAGCGTATCGCTATCGCCACAGATCGTGATCGCGTTCGGGTTTGCCACGCCCAATCCCTGCCGGTGCGCCTCGCGCAGCCAGGGGACCTCGTGGAGCGGATCGAGACCGAACCGCGCGGCAATGGTTGCGTCGAGCGCCACAGGATCGCGGGATGCCAGGAGCACATTGCGCACCTCGGCGTACTCCGCTTCGGTGTCACGTCCATCACTGATCGTCGTTGCGTCCGCTAGTGCCAGAAGCGGCGCGCCGACGCATCGCACCTGCGCCAGGGCTGGAATGCCACGGAGCGTATTGCGCGTCGCTGTAGCGGGATGCAAGATTGCCGCCGGGCCATGCATGGCGCCAAACAGCCCATTGCACCGGTCAATCCGACACGGCGCCAGCACAACGACCAGCGTCTCGCCGTCGAGCGGCAGCGGGCGGCGTAGCGCCTCAATGCCGAGTGCAGCGGCAATCGACGCATACCCGTACCGGTCGTTGCGGGGAAGGGGCAGCAACGCAGTGATCGAGGCAACTCCCGCGCCACGCAACAGGTGCGCAACCTTCTCCAGTTGCCAGGGCGGTGCGCCGGCGCCGGGAAATGGCATCCGTCGCGCGTATCGTGGGATCAGAATGGCGCGGCGTGGCAGAGCATGGACTTCGATCAGCGCCAGTAACCGCTGATAATCGGCGGCAACGGTGGCTGGAGCGGTATGCACTGCCGCAACGGCAGCGTCTGGCGCGGTGAGCATCATGCAAGATGGTCGTCTTCGTGCGCCAGGATCATACCAGAGGAGAGACAAGCATGCAAGATTGGCGCAGCGATTTGACGTGAAAGCGTCCAATCTTCATGCAACCCCTTCTCAACCAGCGCAGTTTGCTATAATATGCGTGTAGCGTCACAAAAATCTCGTCACATGGCAGGTCTGTATGCACAGCGCGCACACTTCTTTCCTCCCGATGCTCGTGGAGGAACTGCGAGCATCGCTGCCGAATATCTCAGAAGTCATCGATCAACTGGCAGTTAGCCAGTCGAACGAGCAGCGCCGCGTGCTGCTGCGCCAGTTGGGGGCGCTCTGGTATCGTCAGGACGGTGAGCCGGAGGTGCTGGCGGAACTTGGGTTGGCGCTGTCGGAGTTGCACGGCGTCGAGCCGGGGGTTGCGCTCTCCGAATTGCTGCTGGCATACGGTGCAGCGCGCGAGGAACAGCGCACCCGTGAATGGGAAAGCCATCTGGTGCGCCGTATGGCGGAACTCAAAGGTCTCCATCGGATTATCTCCGCCGCCAACTCCACCCTCGATCTGGACACATCGATGCAACTGGTGGTCGAAACCGTTGCGGAAGTGATCGGTGTGGAGGTCTGTTCCGTCTATCTGTACGACAAGAACACCGACGATCTCACGCTGCGGGCGACGCACGGGTTGAATAACGCCGCTATCGGTCAGGTGCGCATTCGTCTAGGAGAAGGTATCACCGGATGGGCGGCGCGGGAAGGGCGCCCGATTGCTGTACGCGATGTGCGCCGCGAGCCGCGCTTCCACATCGAGCCAGGGCTGGGCGAGGAACCGTACCGTTCGATGCTCGCTGTGCCGATCGTTCTCTTCAGTGTTGAACGGTTTCACCTCGGCGCCGCCAAGTTACAGGGCGTGATCACCGTTCAAACGTATGGTCCGCGCGACTTCACTGCCGAAGAGATCAATTTCGTCGAGACCGTCGCGGGCGAACTGGCGTTCTTTATCGTCAATGCACAACTCTACCAGCAGACCGACGAGCAGTTGCACCAGAAGGTGCGCGAACTGACGACGCTGCAGCAGGTCTCGAAGAGCATTGCCGAACAACTCAATCTCGAAGAGGTGCTGAAACTGATTGTTGTCAAGGCGGTGGAACTGTCGCGCGCCGAGCGCGCCGACATTTTCCGCGTCGGCAACGACGGGCGGCTGGAACTTGCCGCCACCTATGGCGGTTCGCCGCGCGGTGAGACTCCCGGGTTCATTGCGCAGGCGGTGCGTGAAGCGCGCCCGCTGGCTGTTCACAACGCCTTCAACGACTCCCGTTTTCCTGAACTGGCGGAGGTCGCCGCGCGCGAGAACTTCTACTCGCTCTTCTGCATGCCGTTGCGCGTCCAGCAAAGTCGAACGATCGGCGCGATCTGCCTCTACACACGTGAAGCGTGCCATTTTGATTATGAGCATATGCGCCTTCTTTCGACATTTGCCGATGAGGCGGCGATTGCCATCGAGAATGCCCGCCTGTACGACGAGAGCCTGCGCGCACTGGCGGTTAAGTCGGCGATGCTGCAGGAAATGCACCACCGCGTGCGCAACAACCTGCAAACGATTTCGGCATTGCTCACGATGCAGCAGCGTCGCCTGACGCCCAACGACCGCGGCGCTCTTGCGCTGCGCGATAGCGTGGCGCGCATCCAGGCGATCGCTGGCGTCCATAACCTTCTCTGCCGCGAAGATGTCGGAGTCACAACGGTTGATGCCGTGGCGCGCCAGATTGCCGACAGCGCCCGCCTCAGCATGTCATCGCCGGAACGCCCCATCCGCTTCGAAATCCGCGGCGATCAGGCGCGCGTCGGGTCGCGCGATGCGACCGTGCTGGCCATCGTGCTGAATGAACTGGTCGTTAACGCCATGACCCATGGATTGGCGGCGGAGGGTGGGTGCGTGATTATCGAAACGACACAGAACGACGGGATGATCACTGTCGAAGTGCGCGACGACGGTCCAACCCGTGTAGCGACCACCGAACCATCGAGCAGCGGCAGCGGTTTGGGGTTGCATATTATTCGCACACTGGTGCAGGACGATCTGCAAGGCGAGTTTTCGCTCATCATTGGCGACGAATGGACAGTTGCCCGGGTGCGCTTCCCGCAGCACGAGAGCGATGGTCAGTAGTGCGGGCGAAGGTGACGGTCACGCGGGAAACGCCCCTCCAGCGACCCCGACGACGGCAGTGCCGCCAGGCTGCTGGGGTGAAGGCGACGGTCACCGCGGGATACATCGGAGGGAAGCGCCCTGCCAGTGACCCTCGCGACGTCAGCGCCGCAGAGTTATCCGCACCCTGACGTGAGCGTCACCAATGAGAGAGAGGATAGCATTTATGACCAAACGCCTCCCGCGAATCCAGGAAGCCCTGCGCCGTCACAGTTTCGACGCGCTGGCGGTTGTGCCAGGAAGCAACCTGCGCTATCTTGCCGGCCTGACGCTGCATGCCGGTCTGCGGCTGACCGTGGCGCTGACGCCAGCAGATGGTCAACCGGCGCTGGTGGTTCCCGGATTGGAGCATGCACGCGTGGCTGAGACAGCGGGCGCTGGGTTTCGCTACTACCCCTGGAGCGACGATGAGGGCCCGGGAAACGCACTGGTGCGCGCGGTGCGTGATACTGGTCTGGGGCAGGGAAGCGTCGTCGGCATCGAACATACCGTCATGCGGGTGTTCGAACTGCGCGCGCTGGAACAGGCGCTCCCCGGCGCACAGTTCGTCGATGCCACCCCCCTGCTGGCAGAACTGCGGACGGTCAAGGACGCAGCAGAACTGGAAGCAATGCGCGTCGCCGTGCAGGTCATCGAAGAGACGTTGCGCCAGATTGTGGCACAGGTGCGGGCAGGCATGCGCGAACGCGACATCGCCGATCTGTGGGAACGCGCCATTCGCGCGGCGGGATGCCAGCCCGCCTTCGAGACGACTGTCGCCAGCGGACCGAACAGCGCGAACCCGCACCATACCAGCGGTGAGCGTGCGTTGCAGGACGGCGACATGGTTGTTTTCGACGGCGGCGCCGTGTATCAGGGATATGCGTCGGATATTACCCGCACATTTGCAGTCGGTCATCCGTCTAACGAAATGCGTCGCGTGTACGAGCTGGTGCTGGCGGCGAACGCAGCCGGACGGGAAGCGGCGGCGCAACCGGGCGCCACCGGCGAGTCGATCGACGCAGCGGCGCGCCAGGTCATCGAACGCAGCGGATACGGACCGTTCTTCATCCACCGCACCGGGCACGGTATTGGTCTCGACGTGCACGAGCCGCCCTTCATCGTCGCCGGAAGCCGGGCGCCGCTGCCGGTCGGTGCGACATTTACCATCGAACCGGGTATCTACCTTCGCGGTGTTGGGGGCGTGCGCATCGAAGATGACGTCGTCATCACTGCTGACGGCGCCGAGTCGTTGACAACCTTTCCGCGGGAACTCCAGTACCTCTCGTAAGACAGGACTTACGCGGTGGCGCGTTTTCAGGTTTCGCCAGAGCCTGCGGCAGCGTGGCGCTCCCAATCAAGGCGGTGCGGTGCACAAAAGAAGACAAGCGCCGCTCTGCCGAAGGCAAAAAGAGCCGTCACGCGGCTCGTCCGTAAGGCGACCGCGCAACTCCTGTCATAAGACAATAATAGCGCGCCAGGCGCAGCATGGACGCAGGCATAGAAGCACAAACAGGCGCAGGCTGAGCGTAGTCGTGCAACCCTTCGTGATCCTTCGTGTCCTCCGTGGATATATCATATGGAACAATCGCTGCTTCTCGACATCCCTGCGCCGCCGGCACCCACAACGGTGCAACTGATTGAGGCGCTGCTGTTCGTCGCCGGTGAACCGGTGACCGTAACTGAACTGGCCCGCGTACTCGACCTGCCACCCGATGCGGTCGAACAGGCGCTCGACGATCTGGCGATAGCCTGCGCCGGGCGGGGCGTGCGCCTGCAACGCCACGCTGATTGCGTTCAGATGGTTTCGGCGCCCGAAGCGGCAGCGGTCATCGAGCGGTTTCTGGGAACGCCAGCATCGTCGCGCCTGTCGGCAGCCGCGCTCGAGGTGCTGACCATCATCGCCTATCGCCAACCGATCACACGTGCGCAGATCGAAGCCATTCGCGGCGTCGACAGCAGCGGCGTGCTCCGCGCGCTCCTGTCGCGCGACCTTATCGCGGAAGGCGGGCGGCTCGAAACCGTGGGACGACCGATTCTGTATGTCACCACTGCTGAGTTTCTCCGGCAGTTCGGTCTGAGCAGCCTGGCCGATCTTCCCCCCCTCGATCTGCCAGATGCGCCTGCGTCGTGATTGTTATGATTGTGTGATAGAATTCAGACGCTTTTCCACATTCTTGCGACAGTTATCCACAATTTCGTGGATAACTGTCGCTTCATCAGGTCTCACTTCATTCCTCATAAACAAGCGATAACAATCGCGCAGGATTGGTTCGGCACGCAAAGTTATCCACGACTCTGCAAACCGTTAGTCGACATAGCAAACGGGCATGTGCCCGATCTCACAATCACGACCGATGATCGGAGGGTGCAGACTATAAGGAAGTGCAATAGACGGAAGCCTTCTTTTGGCTTGAAAAGTCGCGGGGCATGGAGTATGATCGGTGGCACGAGCAAAACATACGAGAAGCTCCTCACCCAAAAGAAGCACCGGTTGCGCTGATTGCACAAACGCTGCACTGGAGTCTAATGGCTACGCTCCAGATAGTTTTCGTCTGCCAAAATCAGGGAGGTTACTGTGAACCTCACCAAAGTCTGGAACACAACTCTGGGATCGCTTCAGGTCCAACTGTCGCGTAACGAGTACAACACATGGATGCGCGGCGTCACCCTTCTCGACATCGATAACGGTGTGGCCATCGTTCGCGCTCCCAATGTTTTTATCAAGGAAGGGCTTGAGAACCGATGCCTGCCTGCTCTCCGTGAGCAGTTGGGATCGATCATCGGGTTTCCTGTCGATGTGCGCGTTGTTCTGGGAACGCCGGAGTCCGAGCGGGCTGAAGGGACGCGGTCATTCCTGCAGCAACTCGATTTGCACCAGGCTGTGCGATCCAGCATGCTCAACCCGCGGTACACTTTCGACCGCTTCATTGTCGGTCCGAGTAATCGCCTGGCAAATGCGGCATGCATGGCGGTGGCGGAGCATCCCGCGCAGGCGTACAACCCGCTGTTTCTCTATGGCGGCGTGGGTTTGGGGAAAACGCACCTCCTGCATGCCATTGGCAATTTTGTGCTGGATCGCGATCCAGAAGTTAATGTGTTGTATGTCTCTTCAGAAACCTTTACTAATGACCTGATTAACTCCATCCGTCGCCAGCAGACCGAGGAGTTCCGTATTCGCTATCGGAATATCGATATTCTGCTGATTGATGATATTCAGTTCATTGCAGGCAAAGAGCAAACCCAGGAAGAATTCTTTCACACGTTCAACACGCTGCATTCAGCCGGAAAACAGATCATCATTTCATCGGATCGGTCGCCCAAAGCGATCCTGACGCTCGAAGAACGCCTGCGCTCACGCTTCGAGTGGGGGTTGATCGTCGATGTGCAAATGCCCGACCTCGAGACCCGCACGGCTATTCTACGCGCAAAAGCCGAGCAATCGCCGGTTCCGGTGCCGCAGTCGGTGATCGATTTCCTTGCCCAACGCATTCAAAGTCACATTCGTGAGCTTGAAGGGTGTCTCAATCGGGTGACTGCATATGCGCAGATGCACAATGTCCCGGTTACAGTCGAGATGGCAACGACGGCGTTGAGTGAACTGATCGATACCAACCGCCGCAAACGAGTCACCCCTGATGCCATCCTGCGCGAGGTCGCTGCGTTCTATAGCGTTGACCTGCGCTCTCTCCAGGGACGCGGGCGCAGCCGCAATATCGTCACGCCGCGTCACGTGGCGATGTACCTGCTTCGCGAGGAAACCGACTCCAGCCTCATGGAGATCGGGCAGTTGCTCGGCGGGCGTGATCATACGACGGTTATGTATGGGTGCGACAAGATCGCCGAGGAACTCGCTACCGATGCACGGCTGCGGCAGGAGGTTATGACTATTCGCGAGCGATTGATGCACAGCACCGGGTAGATCGACAGTCTGCCATCCGCATCGCGAGATCGGTCGTACTTTGCTGTAGCGGTCTAAATCTGGTTCGATCATTGTTAGCCACCGTCTGGTGCTGGCATTTGTAAATATGAGTCCACTGCAAAAAGGCTTAACCACGAAGGACACGAAGCGCACGAAGGTGAATAAAAATGAACAGCATTTCCTTTGTGCCCCTTTGTGACCTTCGTGGTTGCTTGTTGCAGTGAAGTCAAAGATATGACGATCCCTATTCGCATACGGCGCTGGCTGGCATTCGGGCAGCGCCTGGCGCCGATAGTCGCAGTTATGATGATGTTGTCCGCGTGCGGCGCGGCTGCGCCAACTATTGAGCCGCGCGCCCGACTCGCCGTTGCTGAGGCGATGGCAGGCGGCGACGCCGCCGGTTTTGCGCGCGCAACCGCGCCCCGTCCCTTCATTTTCCCACGCGACCACGGTCCCCACCCTGAGTATGCCATTGAGTGGTGGTACTATACCGGCAATCTTCAGTCGTCCGAAGGGCGGCGCTTCGGTTTCCAGTTCACTATCTTTCGCACCGGACTGATGCCCGGCGACCCGGAGCGCCCTTCCGCGTGGGCATCAAACAGCGTCTACATGGCACACTTTGCGCTCAGTGATATAAGCAGTGGGGCGTTCCATGCCTTCGAGCGCTTCAGTCGCGGCGCGGCCGGGTTGGCAGGCGCACAGCCTGAGCCGTTCCGCGTCTGGCTCGAAGACTGGGTTGCCGAAGGAATAGGACCCGATGGCCTGCCCATGCGTGTATACGCCGCCGAAGGGGATGTGGCGATCGACCTGACGCTGGCAGCCGGTAAGCCGCCGGTATTGCAGGGTGACCGCGGCTTGAGCCAGAAAAGTGCTGATGAAGGCAATGCATCGTATTACTACTCCTTTACCCGCATGCCGATCAATGGCGCCGTGCGCGTTGGCAATACCACGTACCAGGTGAGCGGCCTGGGCTGGATGGACCGCGAGTGGAGCACAAGTGCGCTCGGAGCGGATCAGGTCGGCTGGGACTGGTTCGCGCTGCACCTGGACGATGGCCGCGATCTCATGTTCTACCGGTTGCGCCTGCGCGACGGAGGCATCGATCCGTACAGCAAAGGGGTGCTGGTCAGCGCCGAAGGAGCGGCGCGCCGCCTGAGCGTGGACGACGTGCTGGTCGAACCGCTCGATGAGTGGACAAGCCCGCGCAGTGGGGCGACCTATCCGGCACGCTGGCGGTTGCGTGTGCCCGCAGCAGCGATTGACCTCACCCTGACGCCGCTGCTGGCAGACCAGGAGTTGCCGGTGACGGTCGTGTACTGGGAAGGGGCGGTCGCCATCAGCGGCAGCGCTGGCGGCAGCGGGTACATCGAGATGACCGGTTATACCCCAGAAGACAGATAGCAACGTTCATAGATACGTAAACCCTGAATGATATGCCAGGAGCGGCTGTGGAGCACCGTCTGACCTGTAAAGTCTACTACGAAGACACTGACGCACTCGGCGTCGTGTATCACACCAACTACCTCAAATATATGGAGCGCGGACGCAGCGAGTATGTGGAACGGTTTGGCAAACCAATCTGGGAGTGGAATCAGTCCGGTTACTACATTGTCGTCTACGCGATGAACATTCGTTTCAAACGCGCTGCGCAACTCGGCGACATCCTCGAAGTTGTGTCCACATTTAACTTGCAGTCGCCATACCGGGGATTGTTCAAGCAGCGCATCGAGCGCGATGGACAGACCTATGTCGAAGCCGAGGTAGAACTTGCGTGCCTCGACCCGCACTTCAATCTGCGCGAGTTTCCGCCGGAGTTTCGTTCGTGAGACCTCGCTAACGCACACCAATCAGGCGTAACACATCATCGCGGGTCAGATGCAATCCAGGCGGAAGATGCCCCGGCGGATACGATTGCAGGTCCTCGGCATCGAACACCAGGTGAAGGGCAGTGATTGAAGGTTCGCGCAGCATGGCGCGCAGCAGTTGCACAAGGGAGAGCAGACGAAGCCGCGGAACGTTTTGCGGGCGCACAAGACGGTTGCGCTGGGCGAAGCCCAGCGCAGCATCGGGAGACGGAAACGCAAGCAGCGTGCGGGGACGTTTGTGACCGTCGGCAGATGCCACGCTCCCGCTCGGCAGCCAGAACACATAGAACGCATCACCGCCTGCGTGCATACGCAGAGCAGCGAGCGCAGCGCGCAGCGCCTCGAGATTGAGCCCCTGCTCAGCAGCAAGTGTATGAACATCGTCTTCCATTCAGGCAAGCAGGCTCCATGCCGTAGACGTAAAGTTGATAATGTCGGTGCGCTCGATGGCGGCAGCAAACAGGAGCAGGATAAGCAGCAGCAGCACCAGCAGCATGAGCGCCGAAAACGCCTGACGGCGAGCGCTGACGCCATTGCCGGTCAACTCTTCCGTTATATTTGATCGCGTCTCATTATTATCGTTGGCCATAGCGCCCCCTAATCTTTGAGTGCTGCCCGAATCTGTTCCGCAATCGCGCGCAGTTCGGATGGCTCGGCAGGATTAGGCGTCCATGGGCGCAGGACACGGTCGCCCTCCCAGCGCGGTATCAGATGGACGTGGTAATGAAACACCACCTGTCCTGCAGCGGCGCCGTTGTTCTGAACAATGTTCAACCCATCGATATTGAGCGCACCACGGATCGCCAGCGCCACTTTCTGCGCCGTCCGCGCCACTGCTGCAATGAGATGCGGGGGCGTGGCGAAAATGTCCGGGTGCTCTTCCTTGCAGATCACCAGCGTATGCCCCCGACTGGCGGGATTGATATCCATAAACGCCAGCGTCTCATCGTCCTCATACACTTTGACCGATGGCAATTCGCCGCTCACAATACGCGAAAAGACGGATGGCATACTTTCCTCCCCATGCTCTTCAACAGACGCTCAACGTCGACGCAGCCACTCCTGAAGCGCCGCGAAACTCCAGGTATTCGCCACCTGTGATGCACTTGCCCAGCCGCGCCGCGCGGTGACGACGCCTAACCGCATCCACGCCAGATTGTCGGGATGGTGGGCATCACTGTTGATCGTGATAGTGGCGCCAAGCGCCAGCGCGCGTCGCACCGCTGGACCGTCCAGGTCGAGGCGGTGCGGCCCGCTATTGACTTCCAGCAGCACACGATGGTCGGCGGCGGCGCGTGCCAGGGCATCGATATCGACCGGCGCACCTTCACGCGATCCGAGCATCCGCCCCACCGGATGACCGATGATATCGACGTGCGGGTTGCGCACGGCGCGAATCAATCGCTCAGTCGCGGCTTCGGGCGACTGGCGCAACTGCACGTGCGCCGAAGCGACCACAATATCGAGTTCTGCCAGCACATCGTCGGGCAGCGCAAGGTTTCCTTCAGGAGTAATATCGACCTCGACGCCTTGCAGGATGCGAAACGGAACGCCGCGCGCTCCGTATTCCGCATTCAACGCCTCGATGTCGTGGCGCTGCGCGTGCAGCCGCTCCGCGTTCAGTCCGTGGGTCAGCCCGACATACGCGCTATGGTCGGTGATGGCGATATGGGAATAGCCACGGGCGCGCGCCGCTTCCGCCATTGTGCGAATATCGGTGCGCCCGTCGCTCCAGGTGCTGTGCATATGCAGATCGGCGCGGATGTCGCTGAGTTCGACCAGCCGCGGCAGCATACCGGCGCGCGCCGCCTCGAACTCCCCTTCGTCCTCGCGCAATTCCGGCGGGATCCAGGGCAGACCGACGGTAGCGTACACTTCTTCTTCGGTCGCGCAGGTTAGCAACGTGCCATCGGTGCGCCGGAAGCCATGCTCGCTGAAACTCAACCCCCGCGCCAGCGCCAGTTCGCGAAAGCGAATATTGTGTGCCTTGCTACCCGTAAAGTGTTGCAATGCCGACCCCCACATGCCCGGCGGAACGGCGATCAGGTCCGCCTGTATGCCGTTGTGGAGGAGAATGCTGGCTTTTTCGTCCCCTGCCGACTCGACCCGCGCCACAAGCGGCAGCGTCGTAAAGGCGCGCACAACGGCCGGGGCATCGTCGGCAGCCGCCAGAATGTCGAGATCGCCGACCGTGGGGCGGCCCCGGCGCAGGCTGCCGGCATATGCCGCCTGGGACAGCGCGGGCGCAGCGCCACGCAGGGCATCGATCAACGTTTCGGCGATTTCGAGCGCATGCGCCAGCAGCACACGGCGCTCCTGCCGTTCCGCCGCACGGATGCCTTGCAGAATGCTTTCGATCGTTTTAGCGCCGAACCCCTTGAGCGTTGCCAGGCGCCCGCTTTCGGCAGCAGCCCGCAACTCTGCCAGGCTGCTGATGCCAAGTTCGCGGTAGAGACGACCGGCAGTGCGCGGACCGACGCCAGGCACGCGCAGTAACTCGCGCACGCCGGGCGGAACCTTTTCCTGGAGCCGGAGGTAGTACTGCAACTCACCGGTATCCAGGAGTTCGCCAATTTTTTCGGCGATGGCTTTGCCGACGCCAGGAATCTGCTCCAGTTCGCCGCGGGCGCGGTAGGTCGCCAGTGGCGCCGGCAGATCGCGAATCGCATCACCGGCGCGCCGATATGCCTGGACGCGGAACCGATCCTCGTCCAGGATCTCCATCAGGTCAGCAATCGTGCTGAACACCTCAGCAATGTCGTGGTTGGTCAGATAAGACATCGGGCAGCGCAGGCTCTCCGAGTTCCGCACTGCATTATAGCATGGGAACAGGCTTTACAAATGGTTTGCAATCGCATATAATGAGTATCGTCAACGTTATGCAATACATAACGTTGCGCGGGGCGACCCGAGCGGGAGGCTGAGAGCGTGCTCTCAGTCGTTTCATTTACGCGCACGATGCGGCAGAGGTGACCACACACCCTGATGTCTCCCCTTCCAGGAGCGCAGTCAGCCATGTGATCGGGCGCGCACGCGCGTCGGGTTTGCCGGGTCATGTCCTCCTGAGTCGTGGTACGCACGCGCACCGGGAACGCCCCGCAGCGCCATGATGCCGCTTCACGACGGCGGCGACAACCGCAACGCATGCGGATAGGGGAACAAGTGTCGGAAAAAGGTAAGAACGATGAGCGACAGACCAGCATACCTCACTCGTGATGGGCGCGCCAGGCTCGAAGCCGAGTTGGAAGAGCTTGTCACCAAGGGCCGCAAAGAGATCGCAGAGCGCATCAACGCTGCAAAGGAATTGGGTGACATCTCGGAAAGCGGCGAATATGAGGATGCCAAAAATCAGCAGGCTCATCTCGAAGGTCGCATCCGCGAGATTAAGAGCATTCTCGCCCGGGCACAGATCATCGATGAAGAGAATGGCGACAACCACGAAGTTCGCATTGGCTCGCGCGTGACCGTGCGCATCGATGGTGAGCAAGAAGAAGAAACCTGGACGATTGTCGGCAGCACGGAGGCGAAGCCGAGCGAAGGCAAAATATCGAACGAGTCGCCTATTGGCGCGGCGCTGCTTGGGAAACGACCGCGCCAGCAGGTCACGGTGGAGACGCCCTCCGGCGTGATGAGACTCACTATTCTCACTATCCAGTAATCATATTGCTGACTGGCAGTTCCAGGAAAGAACGCGCGCGGATGTCATCCGGGCAGGGTGATATTCGCGCGCGTTTTGATGAATGGCTATGATCTATTTGCGTTTTAACCATAATGGCGTATCATAGGCGCTATGGAACTCAATGAACTACAGCAGCAGCGGCTTGCCAAGCTGGAACGGCTGCGCGCCGCCGGCATCGACGCCTATCCGCCACGCACGCAGCGCACGCACACGATCGGGGCTGTGCTTGCCGGCTTCGACCAGTTGATGGAACGCGGCGAAAAGGTCACCGTCGCCGGACGGATCATCGGTGCGCGGCGGGTGCTCGGTAAACTGGCGTTCGCCCATATTGCAGACGAATCAGGCCAGATCCAGATCTGGCTCAGCCGCGGCGACCTCGGCGACGAGTGGTTTGATCGGTTTCGCGACGATCTCGATACATTTGACATTGTCGAAGCCAGCGGGACATTGCACCGCACGCAGCGCGGCGAACCTTCGGTGTTCGTCACGCATATGGGAGTGCTGGCAAAGTCGCTCAACCCGCCGCCGGAAAAGTGGCACGGTCTTTCCGACATCGAGGAACGCCACCGTCAGCGATACCTCGACCTGATCGTCAATCCTGAAGTGCGCGACGTGTTCCGCACCCGTGCGAAGATCATCAGCACGATGCGGCGTTTCCTGGATGAACGCGGTTTTCTTGAGGTCGAAACGCCAACCCTGCAACCGATCTACGGCGGTGCGTCGGCGCGTCCGTTCATCACCCATCACAATCAGTTGAAGCAGGATCTCTATCTGCGCATCGCCGTTGAACTCTACCTGAAGCGCCTGATTGTCGGCGGCTTTGAGCGGGTCTACGAAATTAGCAAGGTCTTTCGCAACGAAGGGGTTGATCGGACGCATAACCCTGAGTTTACGATGATGGAGTGCTACCAGGCGTATGCCGATTACAACGACATGATGCGCCTGGTGGAAGAGTTGTATCGTACACTCGCACTGGAAGTCGCCGGAAGCACAACGATTGAGTTTCAGGGGCGGACCATCGATTTTGGTCCCGCGTGGCGGCGCGTTTCGATTCCCAAGGCGATTGCCGAACGTACCGGCATCGACATTCTCGAACTGACCGAACTCGAACCGCTCCAGGAGGCGATCCGCGCCGCCGGGCTGAAGGTCGATTTCAAGCCGGCTTGGGGGCGGCAGGTCGATGAACTGTTCAGCGTCTATGTGCAACCGGAGTTGATCCAGCCGACCTTCGTGCTCGATCATCCGGTGGCGCTGTCGCCGCTGGCAAAACGGCGCCCCGATCAACCGCTGCTGGTCGAGCGGTTCGAGCCGGTGGTGGCGGGCATGGAGATCGGGAATGCCTTTACCGAGTTGAACGATCCGCTCGATCAGGAGCAACGCTTTCTCGAACAGGGGCGCGCCTACGATGCTGGCGACGATGAAGCGCAACAGATGGATGTCGATTTTCTCAATGCGCTGATGTACGGTATGCCGCCAACCGGCGGCTTAGGCATCGGCATCGACCGGACGGTCATGCTGTTCACCGATCAGCCGAACATTCGCGAGGTGATCCTCTTTCCGCATCTGCGGCCGCGGGAGTGAGGATGTCTGGGTGTTGCAAGGGCGGGCGGCAGGGGTATACATGGTCCCACAGGCATGGGGGAGGAATCATTGCCACGATCGTTTACCATCGAACGGGAGAACCTGCCCGAAACGGTGCAGGGCTGGTTGCGCGCCGTCGGGCTTGGCGACGAGGAACTGGTCGAATTGATCTTTACCGAGAACGAGGTGCTGCTGCGCCGCCCAATGAGTCCGCAGTTGCGCGAATGGGCGCGTGGCGTAAGCGACCGGTACGATAAGATGTTCCGGGAATTGGCGGGAATCTGAGAGCACCAGGAACCGAGAACTCAGAACCAGGAATGAGAGCGCGGAAACCGGGTGGCTCCCTGATCAAAACGGACTCTCACAGGCGATGTGGATGGCATGGTTCATTATCTGACGACGGACGATGTGCTGGACCTGCATACGTATGCGGTTTTGCGGTACGGGGGGCGTCTGGGGATCGCCAGTCACGACCGGTTGATGTCGGTGGTGACGGCGCCGCGCCAGGTGCTCTTTGAGGCGGAGTTGTATCCTGATGTGCCGAGCAAAGCTGCGGCGCTGATGTTCCTGATGATTAAGAGCCGCCCCTTTGTCAGCGCCAATGAATCGACGGCGCTGCTCTGCATGCTGCGTTTTCTGGCGCTCAATCAAGCATCGCTGCACAACGACGTAGCAGAGGCGGAACTGCTCTGGCTGGTGCGATCCGTCTCGAACTCCGATCTGGATCGCAACGGCGTCGAGCACTGGCTGCGTCAGCGCCTGGCATAATGCAGCGTAGCCCAATAGAGGTGAGCATGACAACAGTGCTGGTCACCGGAGTCGGCGGCGTGCTGGGCAGCCTGGTTGCCGGCATTCTGGCAACACAACCGCGCATGCGCGTAATTGGCGCAGGACGGGTTGCTCCTGAACAGACGCTTGCCGATGTCGAGGTGCGCGTGTGTGATATGAGCGGCGAAACCTTGCTGACGATGATGCGCGCCTCACACGTCGATACGGTCGTCCACCTTGATATGTCCGGCGAAGAAGAAGCGCTTCCTTACGAGATCCCTGGTCGCGGCAACGTATACCGCGCTATCGAGGTGCTCGGCGCATGCCATGCTGCCGGGGTGAAGCGCATCGTTATGCGGAGCAGTACTCTGGTCTACGGCGCACGCCCCGAAGCGCCGATGTTCCTCCCAGAGACCGCGCCGCTGTCCGGCGGGGCGCCGGTCGGCTTGCTGCAGGATTATATCGAGATTGAACGTCTGGTTGCTGATTTCAAGGCGCGCCATCCCGATATGCGCATCATCATGGTGCGCTGCGCACCGGTGACCGGTAACGGCGTCCGTTCGCCGGTCGTGCAGTTTTTCAGCCGCCGCCCGGCGCCGGTGCTGGCGGGTTTCGATCCGCGCGTGCAGGTGCTCCACACGCACGACGCAGCGGTCGCGCTGGCGCTGGCAACCCTGAACGATCAGGTCGACGGCGCGTTCAACATCGCAGCGCATCCTCCCTTGCTCCTGTCGCAGGCGATTCTGATCGCTGGCGGGCAGCCGCTGCCGCTACCCGCGCTTGTGTTTCAGATGGCATCGTTCCTGGATCCGGTCCGTTCGTTGATTGGCACGCTGCCATTCCCGATCGAGTACCTGCAATATGCGTGTGTGGGCGATATTCGCCATGCGGCGCGCGAATTGAACTGGGAACCGCAGCGCGGGCCTGATGAGACGTTGCGTGAACTCGCTGCGGATCACAGGCAATCCGCCTGGCAACTCACGCCTGGTTGAGTCGGCGCCTGTGTCTGACTCGAACAATAACGTCGAACGTAATACCGCATCGTCAGCGGCGTGTGCGCAAAAGCGAAACAACGTCGCTGGAACGCCCCAGAAGTGAACTGCACGCTGCTTCGACCAGGGAGCGTGCAGCCATGGACGGACGACCTGAAATGACCGCATTAGTTGTCCTGAAGGAGGTGGACATGTCGGACGATCCAGAATCGAACGCTCATGATCAGCCCACGGTAATAGATGGATCGAATGTTGCGGATAGTCTTCGGGAGACAGCGCCCACCGGCGAGGCGGAAGAGCGCCCCCCGGTTAACGATGCTGTTTCTGCGGCAGAACAAACCGCGCCTGATGAAACCTCCGCGCCCCAGCCAGAAGAGGCGCCGCCAGCGCCAGAAGAGGAGATCGGCGTGGCGTATGCCGGTGAACAAACCGCATTCGTCGATCCTGTTGCAACCCTGCGCGCCAAGACCGCTGCAGCCGTGCAGGAACTGGAAGTCGAGATTCGCAACCAGACCGAAGGACCGGCGGAAACCCGCGATCTGGCAGCCGACCTTCTGCGCCTGATCCGCGAGAACCTGGAGCGTCTGCGCCCGCCGGCGCTCGACAATGTCGTGACGGCGCTGCGCCAGAATGTGTTCAACAGCGACTATCTCGACCCGGATTTCTGGCGTGGCATTGCTATGGTGCTCCAGTACCAGGTCACCGAACTGACGACATTGATCCAGCGCCGTCTGCGCGGCGAGTTCGCTATTGACGCCTACGGCATGGATACCGAACTTATCGAACTGGTGCGCCCGGTTGCCGGTTTCCTCTACCGTTCCTGGTGGCGCGTCACGAGTGAAGGGCTTGATGGCATCCCCACCGAGGGATCGGCGCTCCTGCTGGCGAACCATTCCGGCGTGCTGCCGTGGGATAGCGCCATGATTGCCACTGCTGTGCTCGAAGATCATCCATCACAACGGCTGGTACGTTCGCTCCACGATCCGTGGATGACGACGGTGCCCGGTCTGGCGCCCGCCCTGGCGGCATTCGGTCAGGCGCCGGCTCTGCCGGAGAATGCCGCGCGCCTGATGGATGACGGGCAACTCGCCTGTGCATTTCCAGAGGGCGCACAGGGTGCAGGGAAACTCTTCTGGAACCGCTACCGGCTGACCGGCTTCGATGCACGCGACTATATCCGGGTTGCGCTGCGCGCCGGCGCGCCGATCATTCCGGTCGCCGTCATTGGCGCGGAAGAGATTTATCCCATGCTGATCAACGTCCGCCCCGTTGCCCAACTGCTGAACCTGCCGTACTTCCCGCTGACGCCGCTCTTCCCCTGGTTTGGTCTGCTGGGCATCACGCCGCTGCCGAGCAAATGGTCAATCATCTTCGATACGCCGATCGACTCATCTGCCTACGGCGCCGCAGCCGCCGACGATCCGACGACGCTGGCGCAGATCAACGATCTGGTGCAACGTCGGATTCAGTCGCTCCTCGATGAGCGCACTGCTGCGCGACGGTCGATATTTTTTGGGTGAGGTGTGATGTGACCGTCATCACTGGACGCCTGGCATGTTCCTGTTCTTCGCCCTGTGCTCCGCGAGGTCAGGCGTGGCATGCGAGTGCTGACGGTCACCTTCGCCCTTGGTTCTCAGTTCTTGGTTCTCGTAACCCCTAACCCCTCATCCTCGACTTGCTCCCCGGTTCTGATATCCTGGCTCTCTGTCAGGCGTTGTTCGAGGCGATCCAGGCGCGCCTGCATATCGCGTTGCCATGCCAGGTCGGCAATTTCCTGCGCGCGAACGCGGTAGAGCACTTCTTCCAGCAGGCGCCGCGTCCCGCCGATCCGGTCCGCCAGAAGGCCGATGAGGAAAATAATGAAGCCAAGAATGAGCGCTGTGCTGCCAACTGCCAGCGACTGTGCGTTATCCTGCGGGAAGTTATCGACCAGTTGGCGCATCAGATACACATACAATGCCCGCCCCAGGAAGAGAAAGCCGGCTATCAGGAAAGGAAGGGCGATATAGGTGAATGTCTTGAGCGGCTCGTATGCCGTGTAGGTGCGCACAATCGTTGACGCCTGCCGTTTGATGAAGTTCCAGTTCCCGGTGTGCAACCGCGAAGCGCGATGCACCGGATTGGTCGCAATCGGCACCGTCTGGATCGTCAGACGGCGCTTGCCCGCCTGGATCAGGTTCTCCACGGTGTATGAAAAATCGCTTGTAACAAATGTGCGCAGCGCCGCTTCACGTGAGAGTGCGCGAAAGCCGCTCACTGTATCAGGCACATTCGTACCCGAAGCCCAGCGCACCACGCCGCTGCCGACCGCCTGCAACATTCGTTTGAGCGGCGAGAAATGGACATTGCTCTCAATCTGGCGATCGCCGATCACCATATCTGCTTGCCCTGCCAGGATCGGCGCGATCAATCGAGGAATCTCACGCCCTGGATACTGATTGTCTCCATCGGTATTGACGATGATATCGGCGCCGAGGCGCAATGCTGCATCAATGCCGGTCTGATAGGCGGTCGCCAATCCTTTGCGACTGGTATGGCGCACCACGTGGTCGGCGCCGTGCGCCAGGGCGACGGCAATGGTATCATCGGTGCACCCGTCGTCGATGATCAACGCTTCGACGCTCGTGATGCCAGGAATGTCGCGCGGAATATCGGCGAGGACGCGCGCGATCGACTCAGCCTCGTTGAGCACGGGGATCTGGACAATCAGTTTCATATGTGTTACGAATGTGTCATCAATTGTGCAGTGCGATTCTAGCCGAGCATGTGATAATTGTAAAGCGCAGCCGCCTGACTGAACGATGATGCCGTGGTGGTATGGAACATCTGATCCTGGACTGTCGTGAAGCGCGGCGATTGATCGATCGCGGCGTTTCTCCGGGTTCGACGCGCCCTGACTGTCGCGCGCTCGGATTTCATCTTGCTGGCTGCGCCGCATGCCGGGCATACCGCGCACGCCGCAATGATGAGTTGCTGGCTGAACTTCTGGCAGCGCCGCGTGATCTTGCGGCGTCGCCGGTAGCGCCGCATCCCCGGCCGGCACGACAGACAGCACGATTGATCCGCAATGTGAGCCTGACACTGGCGGGTATTGCGGCGGTGCTGAGTGTGATGTTTATCGGGCGACTGGCGATTGCTTTCGCCTCGATTGCGGGCAGTATCGACGCGATGGCCGGAAATAACGACCAGGCGCAGATCGCCCCGCCTGTGACAATTCCGCCGGAGCTGGCGACCCTCATCCCGCCAACTGTGCCACCGCCTGCATGGGCAGGCGTCTCCGCCACAGCGATCGTGCCTCCTCCGGAAACTATCGCGCTGACGCGCGTCGCCGACCCCACCGAACCGCCGCGCGCAGTCGCTACGGCTGTGGCAGAACCGCTGACGCCGCGTGCTTCTGCCGCCGCATCGCCGACGTTTGGCGCGCCATCGCCGATGCTGCCGACCATCACCCCCATTCCGTTGCGCCCCGATTATCGTCCCGGGGCGCCAACCCCGCCGCTCGTGCCGATCCCGACGCTGTCGAACGCGCCTCAGCGCGCGCCGCCGCCGGGGACCGCAATGAATGTGTTGCTGCTGGGCATCGACCGGCGACCGGGCGAAACGTTCCCGGCGCGCGCTGATGCGATCATTGTGGCACGTATCGAACCGGAGCGTCGCCGGATCGCGCTCCTTTCGCTGCCACGCGATCTGGTGGCGCCGATTCCAGGATGGGGATGGTCGCGGATCAATGCGGCGACAGTCTACGGCGAACTGAATCCGGCGCTCGGCGGAGGCATCGCGCTTACACGGCGCACTGTCAGCGAGTTTCTGTCCATCCCAATCGACTACACCGTTGCCATCGATTTTACCGGCTTCATTGGCGCGATCGACGCCATTGGCGGCGTGACGATCGATGTGCCGGTTGAACTCTACGATCCGCTCTATCCGACAATGGATTACGGGTATACAGTCGCGCATTTTCGCCCTGGCATTCAGCACATGGACGGTGAGCGCACGCTGATGTACGCCCGTATCCGGCATATGGACAGCGATTGGGAGCGGATGAAACGCCAGCAGGCGGTCATCATTGCAGCGCTCGCACAGGTGCGTGCGCAGAATACCGTCGGACGCATTGAAAGCATCGCTGCGTCGATGACGGCGTTGCGCGGCTACGTGACTACTGATATCCCCGAAACGCAACTCCTCGGTCTGGCATGGGCATTCCGCGACTTCACGCCCGATCAGATCGAACGCTACACGCTCGACGCCAACTATGTCAGCGTCGGTGCGCCAGACGACCCCTACGCCCAGTATGCGCTGCCGGGCGCGGTTGACTATCTGCGCGCACGCCTGCTGGGACAGTGATGTGAACATCGTTCGTATCTCGCGCTGATATGATACAAAGCGCCTCCTGGCGTGCGCGCCTGTCCGATGTCTTTCCTGCATAGCAGAACACCCGTGAAAGAACGGCGCACATGATTGCTGCGCTGGGCAGGCGCTAACTCATGGCATGTGAAGATCTGCTAAAACGGCGCTGTTTGGGAGGAGACAGGAATGGATGAAGATCACAGCTATCGTCGCCTTGAGATGACCGTCTTGATGACGCCGGATATGGCAAACTTCTCCGGGCGCGTCCATGGCGGCTCAATATTGAAACTGCTCGATCAGGTGGCGTATGCCTGCGCCGCCCGATATTCCGGCTCATATGTGGTTACTCTTTCCGTTGATCAGGTTGTCTTTCACGAGCCGCTGTATGTCGGCGAACTGGTCACCTTTCTGGCATCGGTCAATTACACCAGTACGAGTTCGATGGAAGTCGGCGTTCGGGTGATAGCGGAAAATATCCAGGCGCGCAGCGAACGCCACGTGATGACCTGCTATTTCACAATGGTAGCGGTAGACGAGCATGGGAGACCCCATCGCATTCCTTCATTCACCCCCACGACACCTGTTGAGAAGCGGCGCTGGAAGGCGGCGCAATTGCGGCGTGAGTTCCGCCGTGAGATCGAACGTCGCAGTCTGGACATTCGTCTGCACCCTGACGATCTTGCCCCAGAACGCGGGGCGGGCGGGCAGCCCGAAGCGCAGGGGTGATGCTGTCGCAAGGCGGAAGGCGCGTGGGGTGCAAGTGTGAGGCGCACGGAGCGCAGGCAAGGGGGACGCAGGCGAGCAGGGCGCAAGCGGGCAGGCGGGCGCGGCGCAGGTGGAAAGGGTGCACGGTGCAGGCGGAAAGGGCGCGCGGCGCAGGTGGAAAGGGTGCACGGCGCAGGCGGAAAGGGCGCACGGCGCAGGCGCACGAGGTGCAGGTGGGCAGGCGCTTGGATCCGCAGGGCGCAGGCAGAGCGGAGGTGGGCAGGCGTATGGCACACAGTCGTGAGGCGCACGCGGCGCAGGCAGGCGGGATGCAGGTGGACAGGGCGCGAGGTGCGTTCAGGCAAGCGGGCGGGGTGTAAGTGGGCAGGGGCGCGAGGTGCATTCAGGCAAGCGAGCGGGGTGCAAGTGGGCAGGCGGTTAGTCTGAAGGTTAAAGCAAGCAACCTAACCCCTAACCCCTAACTCCTAACCCCCCTGTCGTCGCTCGAACCAGACGATCCCCGCCAGCATCGCTGCGGCGAGCAATCCGGCGGCGATATACCCATCCGGCGCGCGCGCCTGTGAGATGTACACCGCCACCATCCCGGCGCCGCATCCCATCAGGTAACAGACCAACACCGCCTCGCGTCGCGTCAGGCCAAGCGCATTCAGTCGGTGCGATACATGATCTTTGCCCGGCGTAGTCAACGGGTTCTTGCCCCGGCGGAGGCGGGAGACGAAGACCAGTGAGGTATCGAAGATCGGCACTGCCAGAACGCACACTGGCACCAGCCAGGTCACCCACGGCACATTGGACGGAAAGCGCAATCTGATCGCCAGCGCCGCCAGGAGAAAGCCCAGGAAGAGTGAACCGGCATCTCCCATGAAGATCGTCGCCGGGTTGAGATTGTAACGCAGGAAGCCGATACACGCGCCGATCAGTGCGGCAGCCATGGCGCCAACCAGATACTGCCCGCTCATGGCTGACAGGAGCAGAAAATAAGCGGCGGCCACCGTCGTCACGCCGGCCGACAGCCCATCCATGTTGTCGAGCAGGTTGAGCGCATTCGTGATACCCATGACCCAGAAGAGCGTGAGCGCCCAATTCATCCATTCAGCCGGGAAGAGGCGTACCTGTGTGCCGCCGAGGATCAGGATCGCGCCTGCCAGCGCCTGAGCGCCGAGTTTCACGTAGGCATTCAACCCCCAGCGGTCGTCCGCCAGACCGAAGAGCGACACCAGCGTAGCGCCAAGCAAAATGCCGATCAATTCGCGCACATATGCCTGATCGCCAAAGAGAATGAGTGCAACCACGAATGCGGTATAGATGGCAACGCCGCCGAGCAGTGGCACCGGCACAAGTTGCAGTTTGCGTGCGGCAGGTGCATCGACCACGCCGGTGCGCAGCGCCGCCCGTCGCGCTACCGGCGTCGCCAGAACGGAAAAGAGCAGAGCAGTGATGAAAATCAGGAGGATTTGCGTCATCGGTAACCCTGCAAACGAGGTCGCGTGAGCGACATTGTAACTCTTGCAGGATACTATATATCATACTGCTCGTTATGAGAAGTTAAGATGTGCGCATGGGGAGATGCCCCATGCATTTGAAGCATCGAAAGGAGATGTTTATGGTCACACCATCGGTCAGCCATCCGTCGCTCGCGCAGGCCGTCTTTCCACGCGCTTCCTGGTTGCGCGATCTGCTGCTCGTGGTCGGAGGGGTGATTTTTGTGGCGCTGCTGGCGCAGGTTCGGATTGTTTTGCCGTTTACGCCGGTTCCGATCACGGGTCAGACGCTGGGGGTGCTACTGATCGGCGCAGCATATGGCTGGCGATTGGGGTTCATCACGCTGGCAACGTATGTGGTATCGGGAGTTGTGGGGCTGCCGGTCTTTGCGGGCGGCGCCGCCGGTCTGGCGCGCCTCTTCGGTCCGACGGGCGGGTATCTGGTGGCATTTCCGCTGGCTGCGGCATTGATCGGCTTCCTGGTGCAGCGCTTCGGCGTTGATCGCCACCCGTTGCGTTTGGCCGCGTCGATGGCGCTCTGCTCGGTGCTTATCCTGGGGCTTGGTTCGACGTGGCTGTCCTTCGCACTGCAGACGAGCATGAGCGATGCGCTGGCAAAAGGCGCATTTCCCTTCATCCCCGGTGATCTGGTGAAGATGGCGATCGCAGCCCTGCTCCTGCCCGGCGCCTGGCGTCTCATCGGGCGCGCCGATCGGCGTGAGAACGAGGGGTCGCAGGAATAACGCTTCTGGGGAGGAGGAGAGAGAGCCGGATGCCCCTCCTGCAGACGGGTTCCTGCATGCGCTCGGCGGATGTCGGTTCGCGCCGCTGCAGGAGGGTGCAGCCCAAGCATGCAACATGAGGGTCTGTCCAACACATCCGCGCCGGGAAGTTCTGTCTCGCCGCTCTCTTGCCGGAAACCCTGCAATCTGATTGACGCATCAACCGCAATTTCATATAATCTACTGTGTGTCTGCCTGGTAAATGCAGCCGGCAATCGTGCTTTGCGTTATGAGGAAAGCACGATTGCTGGCTGCACACTTGCTATGGACTGCGGAGGGCAATGCATGCAAAACTGTTGCCAGATACGTCGATCATCGCTCACGTCTTCGGATGAGGCGCATCTCACCCGCCGTCAGTCCTTAGAATCATCCGCTGCGGAACCGGTTACTGGGATTCATAATGACCAGGACGTTGTTATTCCGAACGACGGGCATCGTTTCGACACGATTCGTCTGTACACTGATAGCCGCGCTGATCAACGCCCTCACCCGATGTCAGGTGCGCCGTTATCTCCTGGAGAGTCCCCCCAAAGCGGCGATCTGTCCCATGTTCAACCGGTCTTCACGGCGCCTGTGATTGCGCAGCGAGCGCCAGGCGCCTATCTCCAGCGCACGCCAGCCGAAGATCTGATTGCCGAGCATACGACGATGTTCAACCTGCACGAAGATCGGCTTGGTGCGGCGCTGCTGCAACGCATGCGCAGCGGACAGCACGATTTCATCATGCAGGTGTTCGATGCCCTTGGTTCGACCGACCGTGATGATGTAGCATACGAAATGATGCATCGCGCATCTGATGCCGATCTCAGGCAGGCTGTGCAGTCGTCGGAAGGACGTCGCTTGCTTGACCGTATGTTCGATGAACTGACCGCCGGCAACGTTTCGCAGGAGGAGCAACAGGAGGCTGACCGTATTGTGCGCGTGAAAGCGGGTCGGCTTAGCCCGGAACAGTTCGAGCAGGGCATGCGCACAGCAAAGATTTTCCCCTTTCGCCTTCCCGGTCTGACGGTTTTGGATGATGCGCCCATCTCAGCAGAACGACGCGAGCGCGGTCGCATCTGGATCAGACAGCCGGTACGTGTGTTGGGAACGTCAATGTTTCGTGCAGAAACGCGCACGCTGCCATCAGAAGTGTTTACCTCCGGGATTGAATTGCCAGAGGACGAGATCGTTGGGGTGCGGATGTACGATATGGGCGGCATTACGATCTACCGTCCGGCGTTGTTTCTCATTCAACTGGCGAATACGACCGATACCACGGTGCTGACCAAGATCATCGAGGTGGCCGGTATCGGCGTGACGCTCGGCACCGGAGCGCTGGCAATCGCTGGCGGTGAGGCGTCTCTGATCGCGCGCGCCTTTGTATGGGCGGATCGTGTGGCATTTGCGCTTGGCACAGTGGCGTCGGTTATTGCCGAGCATCGGGGCTGGATTATCCGTCGCTTCGGCGCATCGGGACAGACGTTCTTGAGAGCGATTGAAATGCTGCAGAGCGCGTTGTCCGTCTACAACATCGTGTCTATCGTGCGCAACACGCCGCGGCTTGTCACCGGGTTGCGGTCTTCGTTCGACGAGTGGAGCGCTGCGGTACGGGGCATCGAACGCGAACTCAGCGCTGCTGAACTTCAGACGATCCGAACTATTAGCGATGAGACGAATACAATTTTGCAGCAGTGCGCCGCTGTTGCGCAGGCAGCGCAGGGTCCGCCCCAAAGCGGCAGTCTATCGGGCGTGGAAAGCGACACTGCTCTCGGTGCAGCGCCCCCTGTCACACGGCCACGGTAATACTCATACGCGGTCATTTGAACAATCATGGTTGTTGAGCACATCATCCGGTACCGCCCGGTGCAGCCCGCGCAGGCGGGCTTTGCAACCGTAGCTCGCGGCTTCAGCCGCTGGTCGGACTCGAACATCTTGTATGAATGACCGCCACGTGGTATAAGATGACGCCCGCATGCTACGCGACACCGCAGAAGCGCAGCGCGGTCAGCGCCAGTGTTTGCGTGGCAATGCGCAGGTCGGCAATCGCAACCCGTTCATTCGGACGGTGGGCATCGCGCACATCCCCTGGTCCGAAGAGGATCGTCGGGGTGCGGCCCTCATTCACCAGCAGACGCATATCAGCGCCATAGGTCATGCCTTCGAATACGGCTGCCGCGCCGGTGATGTCGGTGAACGATTCGCCGGCGGTCAGCACCAGCGGGTGATCGACAGGTGTGTTCGCGGGTGCAAATTGGCCGCCCCACCACTCGATGCGTGGCGGATGCTCGCGGAGCCATGGATCAGCGTGTGCGGCGCGGGTAACCGTTTCTTCCAGCATCTGTCGCGCTGCGGTGAGATCCTCGCCGACTGCCACACCGTATCGTCCCTCGGCAACGAGCGTTTCGGCGACAGTCGAAGCCCACTCACCGGCGCGCACTACACCAATACACAGCGCATATGGGAGGGTATAACGGCGGTAGAGCCAGCTGATGGGATCGTCCCGCAGCCGCGCCTCTGCGTTGCGTGCGGCTTCCAGGTCCATCAGCGCCTGGTAGAGGAGCATAAACTTTTCGATGGCGCTGACCCCTTCTTCGCGCACACACCCGTGTGCTGCGGCGCCGGGAACGGTCAGGCGAAAGTTGAGCGCCCCCGCTTGCGCCGGCGCAATCCGCAGTTCCGTTGGTTCGACCACAATCGCGCCATCTCCGGTATGGCCGCGCAGCACTGTAGCGAGGGCGCCGCAGCCCCCATCCTCCTCGCCGATCACACTCTGGATGAGGAGGCGCCCCTTCAGCCGCACGCCGGCGTCGCGGATGGCTTTCAATGCGAAGAGCGCGCACGCCAGCCCGCCCTTCATATCGAGCGCGCCGCGCCCGTACACCCAACCGTCGGCAATTGTCGCCTGCCACGGCGGGAAGCGCCACAACGCCTCATCGCCCACCGGCACGACATCGACATGTCCGTTGAAGATGAGGGTTGGTCCATTTCCCAGGCCGCTCACGCCGACGACCCCCAACCCACGCTGACGCTCCACTTCTGCCGAAAATGCCGGATGACGGCGCAGTGCAGCGAAGTCGATCTCCCAGACATCCATCTCACACCCCAGACGTTCCAGGGATGCTGCAACATACTCTTGCGCTGCCGACTCGCCAGGGGAACCGGCGAGGCTCGGAATCGCCACCAGGTCGCTGAGAAACGCCAGCAACCCATCGATGTCAACCGCTTCAATGACTGCACGTTCAATCGGATCGGTGATGGCCATTGTCCTACCCTCGCAAAATCGGGCGTGTCAGGCAAGTCGGGCCGCCTTCCGCCTTGATAGAGATCTCGTCGCCACAGTAGGTCAGCACCTCACATCCTGCCGCCTCCAGGCGTTGCTTTGTCAGCGGGTTATTCTCCAGCATCAGGCACTGCCCAGGCGCCAGCGCCAGCACATTCGGTCCCATCGTCGGGAACTCAGCGTCGGGGACCTCGATCAGGCGAAAGCCGCGACGCTGCAATTCCTGATAGAACGGCACTGAGAGCAACGGCGGATACACAACCGCCAGCCGTTCATCGACGATGCTGATCAGCGACAGCAGGTGCAGGCAAGCGTCGGGACCCTGGTAGTACGGCAGTTCGACCGGCAGGGTGCGGATGCCGTGCGGCGCCAGCGCATCGGTCAACTGGCGCCGCCCTTCGGCGTTCGTGCGAAACCCGATGCCGACGGCAAGCGTTTCTTCGTCGAGCCAGAGGAGATCGCCCCCTTCGGCGCGCGCGTCGCCATCGAGCGTTGCGAGGATCGGGATGCCGATCTGGGCGAAGCATTCAGCCAGCGCCGCTTCCTCGCCGCGCCGCAGTTTCTTCCCCATGCGCAGCACAACTGCGCCCGCATTTGTAACGATTGCCGGATCAAAGACAAAAATGGCATCTGCTCGATCAGGCTGCGGGAGATCGTGATACACCACCTCAACGCCAGCGCTGCGCAGGATGGCAACCAGCGCGTCATGTTCTTCCTGAGCGCGCGCGAGATCGGGACGCGCGGTGTACTGCCAGCGCTGCGGGTCCGCCTCGCCGAACGCCTTGTCTGGCCGCCGCACAACGACCCGCCGGAGCGGCGCGATCATGCTCTGAGCGCCATAGGATCGCATGACTGCACCTGCCTGTGTGAAGAACCAGTCTGGGGTAAGCATACCATACCCTGGAGCGAGCGCTTCGATGTGGACGGTTTCGCTGCTGCTCAGTGATGAGTGACGAAAGATGGATGTTCCGCCTGGAACGGTTGACGCTGAGAGCGCAGGCATCTTGCCCGCACGCATTTTGGGAGCGATCCTGGGAGCGCGGGCATCTTGCCCGCACGTGTATACCCTGCGTCAACGGAGCGCCGGTCGCAGCCAGGACATGGAATGGGCAGGCGGCGGCGGCGAAGCGTAAGGGCGGGTCTGAGATCCGCCCTCGCGCTGTCCAGGTCCAGAATGACGTATGGAGCGACAACGCAGCGACGCAAGGTATGACTGCACCTTCATGGGCACAGAGGCGGGGCTTCTTTGATACAATAGAAGTCACAGGAAATGCTCTATCTTTCTTTCCTGGCGCGCACCGTCGGTGAATATGCACAGGCTGCTGTTCGAGACGGTTCCGCAGACCAATTGAAACCACAGAAGCGCTAGATATGGAGGCGCTCGTATGAAACTTCTTCAGGTCATTGCCAGCGGTATTACCCGGCAACTCAGGCGCCTGAGCCGGTTTTTCAGGCGATCTTCTCCTCGCCGTCGCTCCCCTGAACTTGCCGAACTGGAGTCTCAGTTCTATCGGGATACCGACCAGGATCGCGAGCAGGTCTGGAATCGCCAGTTTTCTAACTCTATCAAATCGGGGCGAGGGTGAGCGTCTGCGCGAATCACCTTTATGATGACGACAACCGACACGCCACCTGTTGCTGCCTCGCATCTGCCCGCGATTACGTCCGCCGCTCTGACGATGTATCAGTTTTTCGACATCGGCGACGCCATCGACCTGGATCAGGCGCAACGCTGCCTGAGCAACCCGTCGGAGCGGCGTGTTCGCCCGCGCACGCGCCAATCCGAAAGTATTCGCATCGCGCAGCCGCCGTTGCGCATCGATCTTGGAAGTGTGCCGGTCACACTGGCGGATGAGCAGCGCATCGGCGCGTTGCGCGCCGTCGTGTACGATCTCGGCGCCGTCGAGATTACCATTGAGATACGCCTGACCACGCCGCTATCGTGGGAGAACGTCGCCGATCTGTTTGCCGCTGCGCAGGAATTGCCAGCCGAGCTGACAAAACGTATTGCCGCTGCGCTCGATGATCTGGAAGCGCTCATTCGACCGGCGATCTCCCATCCGCAGCGTTCGCCGGTGGTCGAAGACTACTGCGTGCTGATCGTCGAACGACTCGCCCCGCCCTGCAATGTCGCTGAACTGTCGGATCATCCGGCAGTGCGCGCCGCGCTCCTGGGTGAGCGACGCACCCTCAGCGCGGATGCGTCGCGTCTGGTCACTGCGCTTAGTTATTACTCGGATGACCTGGCGCTCCTGAGCTGGAACGGCGCACTCCTGATTGAATCGGATGCCGCCGCAGCCGCAACGGCTGTCGATATTCTGGCATTTGCCAATGTCGAACTGCTGCTCATTCGATCCTACGACGCCGTGCTCAATGCGCGTCTGCCGGAAGTGCACCGTCGCATCGCCCAGGCGCAGCAGCGTTTTACCATGCCGCTCGTGCGCCGCTACAGTCAGTTGCTCAGTGATGTGCAGCGGCTGGTTGTGGAAGTGACCGAGGTGACCGAACAGATCGACAATGCGCTCAAAGTCACCGACGATGTCTACTGGAACCGGCTCTACAGCGCGGCGCTCAGAGTGCTGCGCGTGCGCGTCTGGCGCGAAGGCGTCGATCACAAACTGGCGCTGCTGCGTGAGACGTATGCCATGCTCCACGCCGATGCCGACTCGGAACGCGCTGCCGCGCTCGAGTGGGCTATTGTGCTCTTGATCGTCTTCGAGATCGTCATGGCGCTGTTGGGGAAGTGACGCTGTGCCCGCTGTATTCAGAGAGCCAGAAAGCGGTTGTGATCGTACTGATGCCAAGTGGCGGTCAGTCAGACAAGTTGTTCGCGCGTTCGTTGTGCAAGGCGCAGTGGTCAACGCGCAGCGGCGGGCGTGTCGCGGACGCATGATGGTGCAGTGGCATCAGCAGTCCCGGCGGGGCGTTCACGTGCAGTGAGCACGGTCGAATCGCGTCCTCAGCCGCCCGGCGGCTGAGGACGCAGGCTACGGGCGCCAAGCCCGCCTGCGCGGGCTGCACCGGGCGATACCGGATTCTTTTCTCGAAAGCCATGATTGAGTCCACTGCAAAAAGGTTTAACCACCAAGGACACGAAGCACACGAAGGTGAATACACATGAAGCGCATTTCCTTTGTGTCCCTTTGTGACCTTCGTGGTTCGCTTTGTGCCGTGAAGTCATGATTGTCCAAATGACCGCGCATCAGTATCACATTGATCGCTCTGTGAGCGAGATCAACACGCATCAACTTCCACCGATGCGCGTACTTCCACTGCCTGCGGCGCTTCTGCCGCAGCATCGTCCAATGGCACACAGAGCGCGTGAACTGCCTGGCGCTGCTCGAGCGTTCCCCAGACGGCGAGCCGGTCGCCAGCCAGCAACAGGGTTTCTGGACCGGGGTTGGCGATGATGGCAGAGTTGCGCTCAATGGCGACAATTGTTGCGCCGGTGCGCCAACGGATATGGTTTTCGCCAATCGTTTTTCCATCGAGCGACGATCCGGCTTCGACCGTCATCCAGGCAAGGCCGGTCGCCGAGGCAGACTTCCGCAGGAAATTGAGCAGCAATTCTTCCTGACCGGGCAATCGTAGCGGTCGATACCCCTGCATACGCACAGCATCAGCCAGCATGTCAATGGCTTCCGGTGCAACATCACAGCGTAACAGCGCCTGGCGCACCATCTCGATCCCCGCCTCGAACTCCGGTTGCACGATCTCGTCCACGCCCAGCGGTTGCAGTTCCTCGATCTGCGCCACGTTCGCCGCGCGCGCGATCAGCGGCACGGTTGCATTCAACTGGCGCACCTGGCGCACCACCTGCTCCACATTGACCCCGCTGGCAACCACCACGAGCACCAGTCGGGCGTGCGCCAATCCAGCCGCTTCCAACACAACCGGGCTGGCGCCGTCGCCGTAGATCACCGGCAACCCCGCCTTCTTTGCACGCTCGACGGCGTTGTAATTCTGATCGATCACGACACATGGCATTCGGAGGTGCTGGAGCGCCCCCGCAGTATAACGCCCGACCCGCCCATAGCCAATGATAATGATGTGATTGTGCAACGTTTGTTCTGGAATGAGATGCGCCTCGGTGACCGTGCGGGTGCGCCGCAGTCGCGCCGCCAGCGGATCGGCGCCTCGCACCGCAAAAGGGGTCAACACCATCGTCACCACTGCCGTCGCCAGCACCAGCGTGAAGGTCTCTTGGCGAATAGCATTGGCATTCAGCCCGACCTGAGCCAGCACGAAGGCAAACTCGCCGATCTGAAACATGCCCAATCCCACCAGGATCGGAATGCCTTCAGCATAGCCGAAGGCGCGCGAGATCGCACCGAAGATCAACGCTTTTCCAATGGCGACGAGCGCCACCACCAGCAGCACAATGCCGAGGTGATCGAGCAGAAACGCCGGGTCGATGAGCATCCCGATCGATACGAAGAACAACAAGCCAAACAGATCGCGGAGCGGACCGATGTTGCTGAGCGCGTGATGGCTATGCTCCGACTCGCTCAAGACCATGCCGGCAACGAATGCGCCGAAGGCGAACGACAGTCCCGCCAGATATGTCGCATACCCCACGCCAAGCCCAATGGCCACAACCGCGATCAGATAGAGTTCGCGCGAGTTCCAGGCGGCAATCTGCCGCAGAATGACCGGCATCAGGCGTGTGCCGCCATAGATCATCAGTGCAAGAAAGAGCGCGGCGCGAAGAATCGCCCAGCCAAGCACAGGCAATCCTGCGCCGGGGTCGTGAAGCGTTGGCAGAATGATGAGCATCGGCACAACCGCCAGGTCCTGCACAATCAGCATGCTCATCATGATGCGCCCTGCCAGTGAACCGAGCCGTCCCTGTTCGAGCAACGTTTTGAGAATGACCATTGTGCTCGACAGCGCCACAATAGCGCCAAACCAGAGCGACTCGTATTCGGGCCAGCCGAGCATACGACCAACACCAAACCCGAACGCCATGGTCACCAGGATCTGAATCGTCGTGCCTGCCAGTGCAATGGTGCGCACCTTTCCCATGCGACCGAGATTGAATTCGAGACCGAGCGCAAAGAGCAGCAGCGCCACACCGATTTCGGCGAGCAGTTCAATGTCGTGAATATTGCTGACGGTAACCCCGCCGGTATGCGGACCAACGACCACGCCGGCAAGGATGTACCCCAGAATGAGCGGTTGACCGAACCGTTGTGCAATAAATCCGCCAATGAGCGCCGCAACGACGATAATGGCGATATCTGCTGCTATTCCCATACGCGTCTCCTTGCGCAGGTCTTGGTGTGACCGGAGCGGACGCAATCGCCTGCGTGAGCAGGGCGTGCGCTGCAGATTCCCCCGAATGAAGATCGCCTGATGCAGATTGGCTGCTATCAACAGCGCCGAAACGTTCGACGCAGATGTTACCGGGGAAGAGAGATTTCCTCACACGTGGACGAGCAGGCAAAAAGCCAGCTCGAAGATGCACATGTCATTATAACGGCATTATCGTTGTTCTGCACGCCAGAGGTTAGGAGTTAGGGGTTAGTCTTAACCTGCAACCTCTCGCCTCTCGCCTCTCGCCTCTTGCCTCTCGCCTCTCGCCTCTCGCCTCTCGCCTCTCGCCTCTCGCCTCTTGCCTCTCGCCTCTCGCCTCTTGCATCCCATGCGAACATATGTTACTGTGATACTGTCAATTTCCTGATTTCTGCGGCACAACGGCTATGGCGCGCGCAAAATCTTCGTCAACCGGGCGTAAATCAGCAGGGACGCGACGCAAACGGGCGAGCGCAAGCTCGACGCCTGCATTACGCCCGGAACATCAGCGCGAACTGTTCGCCCTGGGGCTTATCGCAATCGCTGCGGTGACGGTCGTGTTCTATGTGACCGGTACAGCAGGCGTGATCGGCGCATCGTGGGTCGAGCTGACCCGCCGCCTGTTGGGATGGGGCGCGCTGGTTGTGCCGCTGTCGCTTGGGTTGCTCGGGGTGGCGATCCTTCTGCAAGAACAGTATGAGGATGTGCGGCTGACCGGCGCGACGGTGCTCGGCACGCTGCTGGTGCTGACGGCGCTTCTCGTGCTGCTGGAGTTCTCCATTGGCGTGCGCGACGGGTTCGATGCGCGCGCCGGGGAAGGCGGCGGCGTCGCCGGGTATGCGATCCTGGCGCTTCTTTCACAGGCGATCGGTCGTCCGGCGGCATTCGTGATCGCCTGCCTGACCGGGCTTGCAGGCATTCTGCTGACCTTTGACATCACATTGCACGAGTTGTCCTCTTCGCTTCGCGACGGCTTTGCCCGCTTCCGGGCAACAGTGTGGAACCCCAGCGTCCGGCGCACTGAAGGGTCTTCCGCCCCGGCATCGCGTTCGTCACCGGTCAAGCCTGATGCGTCAACCACCTATGTTCCGCCGCCGCAAACCGACGACGACATTGTGCCGACGCCAATTGCCGAGCGTCCGACACGCGCCAGTCTGTTCCAGCGCCCCGAAACGCGCACCCGCCGCTCGTCGGGGGCGCCCTCCGTTTCCTCCGCCAAACCGGAAATCGCCCCTCCGCCGTCTTCCGGCGCCGCTCCTGGCAATACGACGCTGCTCACCAACCTGCTGACGACGCCGACCGGCAACGCACCTGCGGAAGTGGTTCAGAAACCGCTCGACGGGTTTGAGATGTCGCCGATATACCGCGCCTGGCCCCTGCCGCCGCTTGATCTGCTGGAAAGTTATCCAGAGGGAACGATTACTGATGAGGAAAAACGGCTGCGTTCGCGCCTGATCGAAGAAACCCTGGCAAGTTTCAAGGTCGAGGCGCAGGTCGTCGGCGTCAATACCGGTCCTGCCGTGACGCAGTTCGAATTGCAGCCCGCCGTCGGTGTCAAGGTTTCCAAGATCACCACGCTGGAGAAAGATCTGGCACTGGCGCTGGCAGCGACATCCATTCGCATCGAAGCGCCGATCCCCGGCAAGAATGTGATCGGCATCGAGATTCCCAACTCGGCGATTTCGATTGTTGGCATGCGCGAGGTGCTCGAAAGCGAAGAGTTCGAGCGCGCCAAAGGGCGATTGAAGTGGCCTCTGGGGAAGGATGTGTCCGGCACGCCAATCATCGCCGCGCTGGATCGCATGCCGCACGCACTGATGGCGGGCGCCACCGGCACCGGCAAAAGCGCCGGGATCAATGCGCTGGTCTGTTCACTGCTCCTCAAGCATACCCCCGACGAGTTGAAGTTCATCATGGTCGATCCGAAGATGGTCGAGTTGATCGTCTACAATCGCATTCCGCATATGCTCTCGCCGGTAGTGACCGAACTCGAGCGGGTGGTGCCGACGCTGAAGTGGGCGACGCGCGAAATGGAGCGGCGCTACAAGGTCTTCGCGCGCTACGGCGTTCGCAATATCGAAGGGTACAAAACGGCTGCGCGCCGCCGCGCCGATCTCGAACCATTGCCCTATATTGTCATCATCATCGACGAATTGGCAGACCTCATGATGATGGCGCCGGATGAGGTCGAAACGCTGATCTGCCGCCTGGCGCAGATGGCGCGCGCGACTGGCATTCACCTGGTGATTGCCACGCAGCGCCCGTCGGTCGATGTTGTGACTGGCCTGATCAAGGCGAACTTCCCCACCCGAATCGCGTTTGCGGTCACGTCGCAGACCGACTCGCGCGTCATTCTGGATATGAACGGCGCCGAACAGTTACTCGGTCGCGGCGATATGCTCTACATGGCCGCCGATGCTGCGCGTCCGATCCGACTGCAGGGCACGTGGGTTTCCGAAGCGGAAGTCGAGCGTATCGTGCAGTTCTGGCGCGATGCGACGCCGCCGGTCACAGACGACGAAAAAGGGAAGTCTGGCGAGCCGGAAACGGAGAAACCCGGCGACCAGAGCGGCATGCAGCCCCCCGGCGAGTTTCTCAGCGTCACTGAACAGGACGAACTGTTGCCGCAGGCAATCAAACTGGTGCAACAGCACTCGCGCGCTTCGGCATCGCTGCTGCAGCGCCGGTTACGGATCGGCTACAGCAAAGCTGCTCAACTGATCGATCTGCTCGAACAGCAGGGAATCGTCGGCCCGGCGGAAGAGGGGCGCAGTCGGGAAGTGCTGAAGCGAGCAGAGGATGGAGAGATGGGGGGGTTGGCGTAGGGACAGGTCTGAGACCTGTCCCTGCGCCACCTCTCTCAACGGATCTCCACATCGCGTCCATACGCTTTGCGGAACAAGCGCGACGCCCGGTTCGCATCCCAGATCTCAACGGCGGCATCGCCGATAGTGCGCGCCGTCATGCGCACCGGGTCGCCGATGTCAACCGTAATATCCTGCACAACCTGGCACTTACGCCGCTCCAGATATTCAGCGATCCGCAACAGCGCCGCCAGCCGCAAGACACGCTGCTCATCATCCGGTTGCAGAAGTGCGCGTAGTGAACCAACGTTTACATCACCTTTGCGGTGGAACTGCACCAGCAGTGCGATGAGCGCAATTTCGCGGTGGGTGAACCCCTGCAGAGCGCCATTCAATACCAGATACGCGCCATGTTTGTGGTGGTCGTAGTAATTGACCGCCAGCCCGATGTCGTGAAGTGTGGCCGCATAGCCGAGCAGCGTGCGTTCCCAGTCGCCATAGGCGTGCAAGGGGCGCAGTTGATCGAACATTGAGAACGCCAGATCGCGCACCTTGGCGGCGTGTAACGCCTCGTAGTTGTAAATGCGCGCCAGGTTCTGCACGCTGAACCCGCGCATATCGGCAAAGAGCGGCGGTTGTTCGCCAACCAGGAAATGCTCGTAAAAGATCCCTTCACGCAACCCCTGCCCGCCGACCGTCAACGCCTCGAACCCGCCGCGCCGCATGAGGTGCGCCAGAATAACAGCGCCGGGAAGAATCAGGTCGGCGCGATCACGTCTGAGACCGGGGATCTCCTCGCGCTGCCGCTGATCCATGCCGCGCAACTGCTCGATCAGCGCTTCAAGCCGCTCGCGCGACAGCACGTACCCATGAACGCGGTCGAGAGGATAGTTGTGCATTTTCTGATCGATCTCGGCCAGGGTGCGGATGGTGCCGCCAATCCCGACCAGCGTAGGACCCTGTTCGGCGCTCAGCCAGTCGAGCGAGGCGAAATACTCGCCAATGCCGGATTCGAGTGCACGGAAATCTTTGTTGCTGATCGGATCGGATCGGACAAATCGTTCGGCGGCGCGCAATGCGCCGATCGGCTGGCTGTACCAGCGGAGAAACCCCCGCCCGCGCACCTGCGACACCTGGGTGCTGCCGCCACCGATGTCGATGGTAAAACCGTCGCGCAGATCGATGGAATTGACCACGCCAAGATAGCCGTAGTACGCCTCCTCGCGCGCTGTGAGCACCCGCATCGACAGACCGGCTTCAGCAGCGATCCGCGCAATGAACTCCGCCTGATTAGCGGCTTCACGGACGGCGCTCGTCGCCACCGGTACGATGGTCTGCACATGCTCAGAGTGACTCAATACGTGAAACAGACGCATCGTCGCCACTGCCCGGTCCATCGCGGCAGGTTTCAGCCGTCCGTCGGGACCAATGCCTTCCGCCAGACGCACACTTTCGCGCACTTCATCGAGGAGACGGAATGAGTGATGCGGCGTGTACCCCATCACGATCATGCGGGTTGTATTCGATCCCAGATCGATGATGCCGATACGCTTCTGCATATGCGCATTCTGATCTTTACAGGCATCACTGCACTGACGATTTGGACGACTGCATCAACGCATACAGACGGCGCTCCATACGCACTGCCGCCTCACGGTACATCGCGCGATGCTTGCGAACGGTTGCAAGTTCACGTTGCAATGCCAACGCCCAGAGCGCAACACCGACTATCAGGGTGAGCCAGAGAAATGTGCGCATACATGGTCTCCAGGTGGTCGAGAAGGCATCAGAGTCAGTCTCTTCTCATTCTAACCCATTCTATCGTGAGAAACAACGGCAGGCGCGCCGTTCGTGGTAAGATACTCTGGTATTCGTTCTTACCCGGCGTAGCATACGTCCCATCATTGGCGATGGACGCTCTGGCTACGCTGCATTTGACATCAGGAAGGAACATCCATGTCCACCCCCGTTCGCATTGGCGTCGTTGGCGCGGGCGCGGTCGTTGTCCACGGACACGTCCCCTCGCTTCAGGCTCTTCCCGGCGTTCAAGTAACCGCCATTTGCGACACCAACCTGGCGCGCGCGCAGGAAGCCGCCGCAAAATTCAATATTCCGCAGGTTTTTGCCGATTACCGCGATCTTCTCGCATTGGGCGATGTCGATGCCATCACCGTGGCTGTGCCAAATGTCTTCCACGCCCCGGTTGCGATTGCGGCGCTCGAAGCGGGCAAGCATGTGCTATGTGAAAAACCGCTGGCGACCAGCGTGGAAGACGGAGAGACGATGGTTACAGCCGCCGAGAAGGCCGGCAAAGTGCTGGCGATCAACATGAGCAACCGTCCACGCCCTGAAATCGTACTGCTGCGTCAGATGGCGCAGTCAGGGCGTTTTGGGAAGATCACCTACGCCTTTGGGCGCATGCTGCGACGCAATGGCATCCCCGGCTACGGCTCATGGTTCACGCGCAAAGAACTGGCAGGCGGTGGCGCGACCATGGACATCGGGGTGCACATGCTCGACATGGTCTACTGGATCCTGGGATTCCCGCCGGTCAGCGCAGTGCGCGGCGAAATCCAGGCGGTGCACGGACCGTATGAGCGTGGGCTTGGCGGATGGGGCGCCGACCGGGTGCCAGGCGGAACGTTCGATGTGGATGATCTGGCGGCGATCCATCTGCGGTTGGCGAACGGCGGCCTGGTGACGATCGAGGTCACCTGGGCGATCCACGCGCGCAACGAGGAGCGCATTCAGATTGCAGGCGACCTGGCAGGCGCCGATTACTTCCCCGATCTCTACGGGAAGGATCATCCGCTGCGCATCTACCGCGCCGAAGATGGCGTACCGGTCGAGATTGCGCCCGATGTGCCGAAGAAAGAGTGGGCATGGGCGGAAGGTTTTCGCCACTTCATCGCTGCCTGCCGGGGCGAAGGCGCACCGCTGGCGACGGGTGCGGAGGGGCTGGCGGTGCTGCGCCTGCTCGATGCGGCATACCGATCAGCAGCGACTGGCGCGGAAGTGCGGGTATGACGGGGGGACACGTCGAACGTGTGAACATTGACGGTGAGGGTGCGCCGGTCGCACGCCCGCCGGACCACGGCAGGTAGAGGCGTGCCCGGGACACGCCCCCCTGGGGGCGCGGGCATCGCTCACGTTGTATGGATCACGGGCGCGCAAGAGGCCACGCCCCCCCTTGGGGACGCGGGCATCGCGCCCGCACAACGGCACGCCCCCCCTGGGAGCGCGGGCACGCCCCCGTGCCAATCGCGCAGGGAAAACGTTGCAGACGGACACGTCACGTTCAGGAACAAGGACCGTATTGCATGAGCAGCAAGAAAAAACAGTACTACGTCGTCGTGAAAGGACGAAATCCGGGAGTCTACACGAAGTGGTTCGGTGAAGGCGAAGCCGCAGAGCAGGTCGAAGGATTTCCCGAAGCAGTGTACAAAGGATTCTATACCCATGAAGAAGCCATAAACTGGCTCAAAGAATTCCCAAAGGAGACCTTATTGAACATTGCTCCCAATCTGGTTGACTATCTCGAGCGCCATGGTGGGGCTGCGATCAGTACGAATGAAATAGTCGCAGATTTACTTGAATCTGGCAAAGTGGTGATATTTACCGATGGTTGCGCCGATCCAAAATCAGGTTTCGGCGGTTACGGTGTTATTCTCAAGTATCGTGGGATCACAAAGGAAATATCAGGAGGTTTTCGAGAAACAACCAACAACCGGATGGAAATCAGGGCCTGTATTGAAGGCTTACGATCTCTGAAGAGAAAATCCGAAGTCGTCATCTTTAGTGACTCGAAGTACGTTGTTGATAGCATGTCAAAAGGTTGGGTCGAAAAATGGCGTGCTCAAGGCTGGATGAGGAGTGAGAAAGAACGAGCAGAGAACTCCGATCTATGGGAGCAGTTGCTGGAGCTTTGCAAACAGCACCAGGTGGAGTTTCGCTGGGTGAAGGGCCATAACCACACCAAAGAGAATGAGCGGTGCGACCAGTTAGCATCAGAGGCGGCGAAAAGGGGAGATTTACCAATTGACCATCGGGCTTAATCGGCAACATCGTGTATCCGGTTTGCGGGAGTGGCGATTCGAGAGGTGTAGGCTGACATCGACCGCTCTCACAAACGCGCCGGTCTTGACGTCAAATTGCTGCCTGTACAGGGGCACGGGATTGCGACCCTGACGTTGCGCCTCTCCTGATCGATGAGGTCTTCGAGACCGAACCAGCGGTTGATGCGGTCTGAAAAGCGTCATCGTGACCGTCACCTGTCTGCATGGCAGTGACTGCATGGCAGGTTCGGATTTTCGCCGCCATGCGGCGCCTGGATGCGGTGCATGCTGTGGCACGTCGGGCAGCCGACGCGCGAGGGTGAGCCGCTGTGACAGGCGGAACACTGCGGAAAGCGCACGTGCGGCATTTTGACGACACTCAGCGCGTGCTGGTCGTGGCAGGTCATACATCCGGTATAGATCGCAAGTTCTGGCGGGAGTGAGCCGTCTGTCTCAGAAGCAGGCGGGTTCGTCGCCGCTGGCGGAGGCGGCTGGGTCGGCGTCGGCGCAGGTATTGGCGTCGCGGCATCAGTCGGCGACGGCGGGATAGTCGGAGATGACGCCGTGGGTGATAACGTGTCAGATGCACTCTGTGTCGCTGTCGCCGTAATCGTCGGGCTGCCCGCAACCGGTGTGCGATTGTCAGGAGATGGCGAGGTTGCCGGTGATGGTTCGACCGTTCTTGACGGAGATAAGGAGAGCGTGGCGGCTGCCGTCGGCGCCGGCAGCGCGGTCTCTGTCGGCGCGACTGCGACGGTCGCCGGTTCTGGCGGCAGAGTTGGAGCGGGCGCGGGATCGAGCGCTGGCGCCTGCGCAACCGGCGCCTGGTCGAGCGTCAGCAGGTACGCCGTCAGATCGGCAATATCCTGGTCGCTCAGGATTTCGCCAAAGTCGCGCCCGACCACGGCACGCGCCAGACCCGCTTCGAACCCTGGCACAACGAAATCATCGTGCACCAGAATCGAGCCGCGAATGTACTCGTCGGCGGCGACGCCGGGAATGCGTGAACCAGCGCGCAGTGCAATGCCTGCCAGGTTTGGTCCCAGACCATCACCCGCTGCCGGATCGACGGAATGGCATCCACGGCAGGCAACGAAACCGGCGATTGCCACATCACCGGCAAACAGCGCCGCGCCACGCTGCAGGTCGCCGGTGGGCTGCGCAACCGGTGATGCTACCGGTGTGGCAACTGCGGCGCCAGGCGCTACCTGATTGGCGACGGCGCCGCACCCGGCAAGCAGCGCAAGCCAGAGCAGCAACACCTCCGCCACGTGACGGTGACGCATAAATCGGTTCCTTCTCCTTGTGACCTGTGTTGATCTCGCACAAAGACGCAAATACACAAAGAAGCCACATCCCCAATGCTGTGAATGATGGCTCTTGCGCCCTTGAAAGATATTGAAAGAAGACCTTGTTTAGTATAAAAAAAAACCGTGCGCAGTGGCGATACAAAGCATTTACCGGGTGTAAACGACACACCACATGATTAAGGGTTTGCTAAGGGCAAACAGGCGTCTCTGGCTTTGACAACAGCGAGTGTGTAGTGCTACACTCACCCGCCGGAGAAGGTGACGGTGCGTGAGATGCACCGGAGGGACGAGCACCGCCAGCAACGCAGGCAGCGCCAGCGTAGGGGCGCTCACATGGGAGCGCCCCAATGCGACTATCATCGGGTGCAGGCAGGAATTGACAGGAAGGGACGCACATGACACACTGCCAATCCTGGCAGGCAACACCAGCGGACCCCGGCAGAACAGCGCGTCAGGCGCCTGCCGTGACGTGTTGCGGCGCCGACCCGGTTCTGCGCGCAGGTACGGCATCCTGGCGCCATTCAGCGCACGGGCGTGATGGTTTTGAGCAAATAAGCCAGTATCGCCCGGGTCAGCCCGCGCAGGCGGGCTTTGCAGCAGGAGCCCGCGACTTATGGTTTTTGAGAAATTAATCCGGTATCGCCAAGTCGAGCCCGCGCAGGCGGGCTTTGCAGCAGGAGCCCGCGACTTCAGTCGCCGGGCTACAAGGCGGATAGCGGAATAATGACTTCATTGCCAAAAGCTGTAAACCACGAAGGTCACAAAGGGACACGAAGGAAATGCGCTTCATGTTTATTCACCTTCGTGCGCTTCGTGTCCTTTGTGTTTAAGCCTGTTTGCAGTGGACTCAATAATTATTCAAACTCCGTCAGCCGCCGGGCAGACAAGCGGATAGCGGAATAATGATGCAACAACCATCAGCCGCCGGGCGGGCAGGCGCATTCACACGCCGTGGCGAGAACGCGGCAACGCCCTTCGCGTGATGAGCCCGACAGTTCAGCGTGGCAGCATGGCGGGCTGCCGCCTGACCTTTCATGGTGGGACTGACAGTGGGTGGCAGACAATCTATGATGCCATGGAGAGGACCGAATCGACAATGGAACACACCGCTGCCAGAAAGCGCGTCCTGATCCTGCTGCCCATTCTGCTGATCGCAAGCGCTGCGTTCGTGTTCAGCGCCGCGGCGCGCTGGCTGGGAGAGGCTCCTGGCTATCTGGCCGGCTTTGGCTTCTACTGGTTGTGGTGTCTGAGCGCGCCGCTGTTCCTCTGGGGAAGGCGTGGGCTTCACCACGTGCTCGCAGCAGAGGCGTCCCTCTTCAGAAAAGAAAACTGGCTGCTCATGACGCTGCTATCGCTCACCATTGCCGGCGCTGTCTGGATGTATTTCATCCCTGGTCTGGCGAGCGTGTCGTTGGGGGTGTTGTTGTTCTCACCGATCGCCATTCTCAACGGAACTGCCGAAGAAATCCTGTGGCGCGGGGTCTATGTAAAGGCATTCGAACACAACGTGATGTTGGGTGTGTGTACCCCGCAGCGGGATTTGCGCTGTTTCATCTGGCGCCAACCCTGGTGTTTCCTGCCGAAGGCGGAGCATTCCCATTCATCATGTCCACATTCACCCTGGGATTGGTCTATGGCTGGGTGGCGTACAGGACGAAGACCGCCAGATGGACCGCTGTTGCCCATAGCCTGGCGGGTGTGCTGGCGTTTGGCGAGCCGATCTCGACGAGCATCGCCTGGCTTGTGTTTCCAGACTGAACGTCCATCGGCGATGGTCATGAGGGCGCTCACAGGAGAGCGCCCCTCCGCTGGCGCTGCCCATGTGTCAGCACCGCTTCGATCACAACGTCAACGAGGAACGCCCCTACGCCGACGGCGCCCGTCTATCCGGCGCGTCCCATATGACCGTCGCCTGTACCAGATGCCCGCTTTCTTTACCAGACTCTTACATTCGCCTTGTACGCGCCTTACACTGCCGGCATACACTACGCCTGTTCGTGATTCTTTGTGAACAACAGTACGAGGTTTGATGTATGACGGTTGCAGAATTGCAAACCCAGGCGCCAGCAGTGAGTGCCAGCGCCCTCTATGATGCGTTGTTGCACAACACGGCGCCGTTCATTCTCGATGTGCGCAACCCGGACGACTTCGCGCGCTGGCGGATCGAGGGTCGCGCCGGATTGACGGTTCAGAACGTTCCGTATTACGACTTTATCGAAGATGAAGAAGGCGCGGTCGCCCGTATTCCCGCTGGCCGCGAGGTGCTGGTCGTGTGCGCCAAGGAAGGGTCGTCGCAGTACGTCGCCGAACTCCTGCGTGCGCACGGCATCGATGCACGCTATCTGGAAGGCGGCATTCTGAGCTGGGGGCATCTCTACGATACACGCGACATTGTCAGCGCCTCCTGGGGTCGCATTGTACAGGTTGCGCGTCCGGCGCGCGGTGATGTCAGTTTCATCGTCATCAGCGATGGCGCCGCCGCGGTCATCGACCCGCTGCGCCACACCGCGCCCTACCTGGAAGCCATCGCCGCACACGGCGCACGCCTGACGCATATTTTCGATACGCACGTGCATGCCGACCACATCAGCGGCGGACCGGCGCTCAACCGTGAGACCGGCGCGCCGTATTACGTTCATCCCTACGATGCGATCCACCCGATCGACATGCTGCCAGCAACAATTGCATACACGGCGCTCGACGATGGGCAGACGTATCGCGTCGGGCAGGTCGAACTGCGGATGATCTGGTATCCGGGGCATACGCTGGGGCAGGTGAACATTCTGGCAATCGCTCCCGATGGTTCGCGCTACCTGTTCACTGGCGACGGCATCTTCCTGCGTTCGTTCGGGCGCCCGGACCTCGGCGGCAAAGGCGAGGCGTGGACGCCAATGCTGTACGAGAGCATGACGCGCCGCCTGCCGCCGCACCTCAACGATGCAACGCTCATCCTGCCATCGCACTTCTCGACGCTCGATGAGGCGGACGAAGCCGGGCGCGTGGCAGCGCCGTGGGGCAATGTCCAGCAGACGAACACCTCCCTGTCGCACCTGGAGTCGGAGGAAGCGTTCCGGTCATTCGTCCTCGGCAATCTGCCGGAGTTCCCGCCGCAGTATGTTGAAATCAAGCGGGTGAACATCGGTCTGCGCATACCTTCCGAGGCGGAAGCGGAGGAACTGGAGCTTGGCAAGAACGTATGCGCCCTGGCGCAATAACACCATCAATCAGAAAGGAATAACGTTCATGGAACTGACATATCACCAGACACTCGATGTCAAGGGCGCAAAGTGCCCGATGCCGCTCGTCAAGAGTCGCAAGACGATTACTGACCTGCCGGTTGGTCAGGTGCTGCGCGTTGTCGCCACCGACCGCGGATCGGTCGCTGATTTCCAGGGGTGGGTCAAGACGGCGAAGAACGTCGAACTCCTGGCGCAGGAGGTTATGCGGGAAGACGGGCAGGAACTGTATGTCCATTACCTGCGGCGCACCTCTTGAGAGAACCAAGAACTAAGAACTAAGAACTGAGAACTGAGAACTGAGAGCCCCGAACTGGCGGATCAAGTGCACGACCGGCAACCAGGCGGGCCGCCGTTAGTGTGAGCGCGGCGATCTTCCTGCAGACGACAACGATTCGCCGTTAAAGTATTGCTCGCATGCTTGTCTCATAGCGCTGGGCGTTGGCTTCGACAGGCTCAGCCAACGCCCGGCACAGGCATCTCTCGTATCGTCATAGAAGAGAAATTCATCATAAAGGGGAAAGAGCATGACTGTGATCGAAACAACGATTGAGCGCGAGCATGAGACCGCCGCGCTGCTCGATAGAATTGCTGCGCTCGAGGCGCGTATTGCGGCGCTCGAGGCACATCCCGCGCAAGGCGTCGAGGATCGCCTGGCGATGGTCGTTTTCTCCGGTGACCTGGATAAAGCCATTGCTGCGCTGATCATTGCGACCGGCGCTGCATCGATGGGGCTGGAAACTTCGATGTTCTTCACCTTCTGGGGCTTGAATGCGGTCAAAAAACAGAAGGTGTTCGCCGGGAAGAACTTGCTGGAACAGGGATTTACCGCCATGCTGCCCGGCGGGTTGGGGCAGATGGGTCTGTCGCAGATGAACTTCTTTGGCGCTGGCGCTCAGATCATTCGCAAGTTGATGCGCGACCACGGCGTGATGTCGGTCGAGGAATTGTTCAACCTGGCGCGTGAACTGGGGGTGCGCATGGTCGTGTGCGATATGTCGCGCGAATTGCTTGGTGTGCGTGACGACGAACTGGTCGATGGCCTGGAGCATGGCGGCGTGGCAACGTTCCTCGGCGACGCAAGCCGCGCCAAAGTGACCCTGTTCATCTGATCACGAGGATCAATTTTTATGAAACCTTGTACGAATGACGCCGAACTGGCGGCAGCCCAGAAGGCTGACCTGATTCGCTACGATATCGACGAACGTCTGACGCTTGCCGGGCAGCCGCAGCTGGAACACTGGGCAGCACTGGCAGTGGAAGGGTTCCAGGTCGTTATCAATATGCGCTCCGACCCGGAACGCGCTGCGACTCAGCAGCAGAACGCTGAAGCCGCCGGGTTGCGGTACATTCACCTGCCATTGCCGGTCTATGAATTGGAACCGGAGCATTTGGAGCAGTATCATCAGACTCTCGCTGCAACGCAGGGGCGCGTGTTCCTGCACTGCCGCTCGGCAACGCGCGTTGCGCTGATGTGGCTTCTCGACCGAATCGTGTACGACAGCTGGACCCGTGACCAGGCGGCAGCCGCATTGCGCGCGGCTGGCTATGATGACGACGCAATGGAAACCTTCGCCTTCTGCACGGATGATTATTTTGAACGCGCCGCCGCTGCTTCCAGCCGGTGAGGCGCAATAGCGGAACCAGTATGGCTGTCTCGTCGTCGCTCAAAACGCCGCTGACCGCTCAGGGTCTTCGGCGTTATTTTCCGTTTCTTGGCTGGCTGCTGCACTATCGCCGGGCTGACCTGCCGAATGACCTGGTCGCCGGTCTGGTGACGGCGATCATGCTCATTCCGCAGAGCATGGCGTATGCTCAGCTTGCCGGTCTGCCGCCGCAGGTCGGGTTGTATGCGTCGGTTGCGCCGCTGGCGGTCTACGCACTGCTCGGCACCTCCGCGCAACTGTCGGTCGGTCCGGTCGCCATTACGTCGCTGGCGGTCTTTGCTGGCGTCAGTGCGCTTGCCGAGCCGGGCAGCCCGCGCTACCTGGAACTGGTGTTGTTGCTGGCATTCATCGTTGGGGTGGTCAAACTGCTGCTGGGTGTGTTGCGCCTGGGCTTCGTGATGAACTTTGTGTCACACCCGGTGCTGGCGGGATTCACCTCCGCTTCGGCGCTGATCATTGCCGCCGGGCAACTGAAGTATCTGCTCGGCTACCGGATTGAAGGCGAACGGGTGCATGAGATCGTTCTGAACGCGGTTGCCGGTGTGAACCAGACCAACCCGGCAACCCTGGCGGTCGGCGCGATCAGCATCGCCTTGCTCATTCTGTTTCGTTCGCGGTTGAAGCCGTTCCTGCAGCAGCGCACACGCCTGCCATCCGCCGCCGTGACCCTGATCGTCAGCGGGGCGCCGCTGGTGACGGTGCTGCTTGGCATTCTGGCATCGTGGTTCTGGCGGCTGAACGAGACCGCCGGGGTGCGGGTGGTCGGCGCCATTCCGCAGGGATTCACCCCGTTCACGCTGCCGGCGCTGAGCGCCGCCGATGCGCAGGCGCTCCTTCCCACCGCGATGACGATCGTCTTCATCAGCGTCGTCGAGTCAATCGCGGTCGCCAAGGCGTTGGCAAGCAAGCGGCGCCAGGCGATCGACGCCGATCAGGAGTTGGTAGCGCTCGGCGCCGCCAACCTGACGGCGAGCGTCACTGGCGGCTACCCTGTCACCGGCGGCTTTGCCCGCTCAGTGGTCAACGATCAGGCGGGCGCCGTGACCGGTCTGGCGTCGCTGGTGACCGCAGCGAGCATTGGCATCATTGTGATCGGGTTCACGCCGCTGTTCTACTACCTGCCGCAGGCGGTGCTGGCGGTGACGGTCATCATTGCGGTGTTGAGCCTGTTCAAACCGGGCGAAGTGCTGCGTATCTGGCGCATGAATCGCACCGATGCGGCGACGTGGGGGGTAACATTTGCGGTTGTACTCCTGTTCGGCATCGAGGCTGGCATTCTGGCAGGGGTCGTCTTCTCGATCCTGCTGTTCCTCTGGCGCACCAGCCGACCGCACATTGCCATTGTTGGGCGGGTTAGTCAGAGCGAGCACTTCCGCAATGTCCTGCGCCATCAGGTGCAGACCTGCCCGCACGTCGTGGCGGTGCGCATCGATGAGAGCCTTTATTTCGCCAACACGCGCTACCTGGAAGACACACTCCTGCGCATTGTCGCTGAGCGACCAGAAGTGAAGCATCTGGTGCTGATCGGCTCGGCGATCAATTTCATCGACGCCAGCGCACTGGAAACACTGGAAGCGCTGCTCCACGAACTGCGCGCTGCCGGGGTCGAATTGCACCTGACGGAGATCAAGGGTCCAGTGATGGATCAACTGCAACGCGCCGGGTTCATCGACCACCTCGGCGCGGAACGGGTCTACCTGAGCACACATCAGGCAATGCAGGCGCTGGAGTGCGTTTGATCTTGCCCGGGTTCAGGTGACGGTCATCTGCGCCAACCACCCCGCTGCCGGGCGCCTCCGACGGCTTTTCCGACCGCCAGTGGATGACCGTCACCGCTGCCACCCCCGCCAAACACCGAATTCTATGGAATCAACCGCTTAACTTCCCCAACATTCCCCGAATAATCACATCCACCGCGGTATCTTCGTCAAGCCCGCGCGCCATCAGGGTTTCGAGTTCCTTGCGGTTGACCGAGCCAATCGCCGCTTCGTGGGTGACGTGCGCTTCGTCGCTGCGGACAATGACAGTCGGTATGTTTTCCGCCACAGCATCGCCCCGCACGATCTCGGCGCAGTCCATGTGCCCCCGCGTTCCAGGGGCATTGCCTTCGGCAGTCGTGAAGACCCGGCTGCGGGCGCGATCGCGCACGGCGATACGGGTCTTCGCCAACCCACGCGCCTTCTCTCCGTTGAGACGCACCACCTCGCGCACCTCGATGTCGTCGTCACCGACGCCGTACACCATTGAGGTCAAATCAACGACGCCGGACGCGGCTACATCGGCAATGTAGTCGATCAGCAACCGACCGACGCGCCCGTGCACCAGGCTGAACGTGCTGAAATAGCGCCCTCCTGCACCGATAGCCACGCCAGCGCGCGCTTCGACGACCACGCCGCCATGCGGTCCGTGGTAGTGCGCTTCAGTGTAGTTCATATGAGCATCTTCACTGATGCGCACGGTGGCATCCATGATGTGCCGCAGATCGCGGGCGTTGGGGAAGGTGCAGTGCGCCAGAAACTCGACCTGCGCACCGGCGCCGATCTCATAATCGGCGACAATCCGCTGCACACCGGTTTCCGCGATCATGCCGAAACAGAGGTGCACCGGGCGCTCCAACCGCACCCCGGGCGCAACCACGATCTGCACCTGAACGCCATCCGGCAGCGGTTCGGCGTTGATCGCCACCCCCGGCACTGTGATAGCGCCAAGCACACGATTGGCGCTGACAACCAGCGCCGCAACGCGACCGGATCGCAATGCAGCAATTGGCCCGCCCGCCTGTTCGTATGCTTGCAGGATCGCTTCATACTCATGCGCCCATGCCGGGTCGTTGTGCGGCATGGTCATGACCGGTATCTGTTGCGCTTTCATCGCACACCTCATCGCTTCTTCGGCAGCGCCGGTTATGATGATCGTCCCGGCGTTCATCACCGATGCGCGATCGGCGATTGATGCCATGTCGTTGCGGTGGGTAATGAGCAGCACCGCACATCCTGAACGCGCCATGCGTCGCACCAGTTGTTGAATATCGCCGAAGCTCAACACATCGACGCCAGAGTCCGGTTCGTCCAGAATAGCGAGACGTGGACGCATAGCGTACACTGCCGCCAGTTCGATCCGCTTGCGCTCGCCGCCGCTCAGGGTACGATCCAGGGCGCGCGGCAGATAGGTTGCCGGGTCCAATGCCACAGCGTGCAGCGCTTCCCACAACTCCTCCCGGCTGATCGCCGGTCTGCCGAGCGTCAGGTAGTCGCCAATCGGCAAGCCATCGAAGCGCGCCGGTTCCTGCCAGGCGAGCGTCAGTCCCAGGCGGGCGCGTTCGTGCATAGGCAGATCGCTGATGTCGCGCCCTGCAAACAGAATGCGCCCTGCATCGGGATGATAGTCTTCGCACCCCATGATGACGTATGCCAGGCTCGACTTCCCGCTGCCGTTGACGCCGAGCAGGGCGTGGATCTCACCCGCCAGCACACTGAGGTTGATGTCGTGCAGAATGGTGCGCCCCTCGCGGAAGAGGGCAACGCTCTGTACGTCGAGCAGAACATCACCAGACGGCATTGCCCACGTCCTCCCCCGACCGTTCAGGTCGTCTCGTCGAGCCAGCGCCGCCACGGCGCCGCAGCTGGCGGCGTCCATGGCGCATCGACCAGACGCACTTCCGCTTCCTGGATGCCGGGCACATCCAGCGCCGTCGCGCGAATCTCGTATTCGAGCACACCGGCCAGCGGACAGAGCGGCGTCGTCAGCGCCAATTCGATAAGCGCCCGCCCATCGGCGACCGTGACCGACTGAATCAGACCAAGATCGACCAGACTGAAGCCGAGTTCCGGGTCAATCACGCGCTGCATAGCCTCCCATACAGCGGCTTCCAGCGCAGTTTCCTGCGGATTACCGGCAACCATAGGATGTCGTCACCGCCTTTCGTGGTGCGGAGGCGGTCGAGGGGTAAAAGGCGTCCGCCGCACACCAGAAGCGCGTGCCGTAGCGTTCGATCACCTGCGCTGCACCACTCGACTCCAGCGTGTGCAGCGCCTGGCGCACCTGATCCGGCGCCCAGCGCGCCAGTGCGCGTTCCAGTTCCTCCGCGCGCATCGGGTGGCGTGCGACGATGGCGAGGATCGCTTCGACAGGAGAGGCATACCCGCGCAGATCGAACGTTCCTTCCGCCGGATGAACCACGTGTGCCGCTGCGCCAAGGATCGCGGTTGCACGCATCAACCCTTCGGCATCGGGCGATTCGACCCAGGGTTCCGCCGGGGGGCGTTCCGGCAGCGTGATGTCGATCCGGTCGGGCTGAACGCGCTGCAACGCCGCAGCAATGTCGCGCAGCGCCTCTTCGCTGTCGTTGATGCCGCGCACCAGCATCACCTCGACCCATAATTGCCCGCGATAGCCGGCGCGGAAGGCAATCAACCCCTCCAGCAAACGCTCGAATGTAGTCTCTGGATGGGGGCGGTGCAGTGTGCGATAGACAGCCGCCGAACCTGCCGAGAAGGTTGGCAGAACGGCATCGGCAGCGGCGAGCGCTTCCCGCACATCGGCTAGATAGAGGAGCGCACCGTTGGTAATCACTGCCACCGGTACTGTCGTCCGGCATTTGATGGCGCGGATGAGTTCGCCAATCTCGCTGTGCAGCGTCGGTTCCCCCGACCCGACGATCGTCACCCAATCGATCTCGTTGGGGGCGCGGGCTGCCAGCGCCTGATCGATCTCATTCAATAGAACCGGCAGTGGTACATATACGCGGCGCTCATTCGTCAGCGGGCGCGTCCGCCCAAGCTGGCAGTAGACGCAATTCCAGTTGCAGGTTTTCAACGGTACAGGATCGATACCAAGCGACCGTCCGAGCCGCCGTGATGGAATGGGACCGAAAACGCACGCCATACCGCTCGTCCGTCCTCCTCATTATCCGGTATACTTAATCCGCCTTGCTCTCATGCTAGATCGCGCCGTCACATGATTTGGGGGAGATATGGGTTGCCCAGGGTTGCATCCCTGCAACGAAACAGGTGGATTATGCTCGATCATTTCGACATTCTGGCGCCGGTGTACGAACGGGTGATCGGTCCACCCGATCCGACGCGCCTGAAAACATTGTTATGCCTGCCGACCGATGGATGGCTGCTCGACGCCGGCGGCGGCACCGGGCGCGTCGCCGCGACGTTGCGCCCGTTCGTCGGCGGCCTGATCGTCGCGGATCAGTCACGGCAGATGTTGCAACGCGCCCGCGAGAAACAGACGTTGTCCCCGGTGCGGGTACAGGTGCAACGGCTGCCTTTTGCTGATGGCTTCTTCAGCCGTATTCTGGTGGTCGATGCACTGCACCACTTTCTCGACCAGCCCGCAGCGATGCACGAACTGGTGCGGGTGCTCGCACCAGGCGGACGACTGGTGATTGAAGAGCCGGATATTCATCGTCCGGCGGTCAAACTGGTGGCGCTGGCGGAACGTATCGCACTGATGGGGAGCACCTTCCTGGCGCCGGAGGTGGTGCGCGACATGCTGGCGGCGCACGGGCTGCACGCGCACGTCGCAGAACGCGACCGCTTCTCGGCATGGATCGTTGCTGATAAACCTTCTGGAGGAGACCAATGAGCCGCGCTCCTGTCTTCCCTCGTCGCTGCTATGCCAGTCCCCGCCAGTTTCTGGCGGATGTCGTCTGGCTGTTCCGGCATCGCGCCCGCTTGCGGCAGGCGTACACCACGCTTTCGCCAGCATTCCGCGAGCGCCTGATGCTTGCCGTTACGGCGGTCAATCGCTGTCGCTTCTGTTCGTTCGCACATACGCGAATGGCGCTGGCGGCTGGCGTGACGAATGCCGAGATTGTGCAGATCCTCGACCAGATATTCAGCAATTGCCCGCCAGACGAAGCGCCGGCGCTGACATATGCGCAGCACTGGGCAGAAACCGATGCCACGCCCGACCCGGCGGCGCGTGAGCGCCTCGCCTGCGAGTATGGCGCGCTCTGCGCCGATGCCATCGAGGCACTACTGCGCATGATACGCGTCGGGAATCTGCTCGGCAACACGTTCGACTACCTGCTCTTCCGTCTTTCCGGCGAACGCCTTGGGTTGACCGATGACGACCGGCGCCTGGTATGAGTGCGACCATCCTGATCATTGAAGACGAAGCCAGCATCCGCACCGTTGCGCGCGCCTATCTCGAGCAGGCGGGCTTTCGCGTGCTGCTGGCGCTCAGCGGACCGGAAGGGGTGGAGATAGCGCGCCGCGAGCGCCCCGATCTGGTCATTCTCGATCTGAATCTGCCCGGGATGGATGGGATGGAAGTCGCTGCACGGCTGCGCCAGGAGTCGGATGTATTCATCATCATCCTGACAGCGCGCAGCGAAGAGAGCGACCGGGTCGCCGGGTTGCGCATCGGCGCCGATGACTACGTTACCAAGCCATTCAGCCCGCGTGAGTTGGTGGCGCGGATCGAAGCCATCCTGCGCCGGCGCCGTTCTGCAACCCCGGTGGTTGACTCCACGCTGCGCTTCGCGCATCTGCGGATCGACCCGGACCGGCGCGAGGTCACCGTTGGCGATCAGGTGATTGACCTGACAACGACCGAGTTCGATGTGCTTCTGGCACTGGCGCGGCACGCCGGCAGGGTGCTGAACCGTGAACAGATCCTCGACCTGGTATGGGGGGACGATTTCTACGGCACCGACCGCGTGGTGGACGTGTACGTCGGGCAGGTGCGCCGCAAACTGGAGGCGGTCGCCGGTGTTCCGCTCATTCAGACGGTGCGCGGCGTGGGGTACAAGTTCATCGATGAAGCAGTGTAATCGCATGGGGCTCTGGCGACAACTTCGCTGGCGCATCATCGCCGCACAGATGCTCGTTGTGCTGGTCGGCGTCGTAACGCTGATTGCGACAGCAGACATCCTAGCGGTGCGAACGGTCGATCCCGCATTACTGCCCGCTTTCGAGAAGGCAATGCTCCAGGCGCTGGTCGTCGCCGCGCTGGCATCGGCGCTCGTTGGTCTGGCTGCAAGCCTGCTGCTGGCGCGTGAGATTCTGCGCCCGCTCTATCAACTGGCGACCAGCAGCCGACGGATCGCCAGCGGCCACTACGATGAACGGGTGACTGTGCCGTTGAGCGACGAACTGCGCGATGTCGCGCAGAGTTTCAACCAGATGGCTGAGGCGTTGGCGCGGGTCGAACAACAGCGCGTGACCCTGATCGGCAATGTGGCGCACGAATTGCGCACGCCGCTCGCCGGTCTCGAGGGGTACCTCGAAGGGTTGCTCGATGGCGTGTTGCCCGGTGATCCCGAAACGATCAGCGCCATGCAGCACGAAGTGCGGCGGCTGCGACGGCTGGTCGATGATCTGCAACATCTCTCGCGGGTCGAGGCGGGTCAGGTAACGATTCAGCCGCAGATCTTCGACATCGTGGCGCTGGTACAGCGTATTGTCGCCCAATTGCGACCGCAACTCATCGAGCAGTGTCTGGAGATCGTGGTCGAAGCGCCGGATGGAGCGATGCTGGCATACGCTGACCCCGATCGAACTGCGCAGGTGCTGGTCAATCTGGTGGGCAACGCCATTCGCTACACGCCGGAGGACGGATGCATCACGCTCCGGGTGCGCAGCGATGCGACGTATGTTCAGGTTGCGGTGGAAGATACCGGCATCGGCATTCCGGCGGAAGCGTTGCCCTACCTGTTCGAGCGCTTCTACCGCGTCGATCCATCACGCAGCCGGGCAAGCGGCGGCAGCGGGATCGGATTGACGATTGCACGCCATCTGGCGCGGGCGATGGGGGGCGAGATCACGGCTGCCAGCCCTGGCATTGGTCAGGGGAGCGTCTTTACCCTGACCCTGCCGCGCGGCAGAGATGATGAAGGGGGTAAGCACGATCTGTCGTGATGGGAAGACGGACTTACGCAGTGGTGCATTTTTGCTCCGCGAGAGCCTGCGGCAGCGTAGTACTCCTGATCAAGGCGCAAAAGAAGACAAGCGCCGCTCCGCCGAAAGCAAAAAGAGCCATCACGGGGTGCAGGCATGATTTGTCAAGAAACGACGCTCCGGTTGCCAGCGATTGAAATCGCCCCTGATGGACCTGCGGCCGACCGTCCGCCTGCGCGGACGGGACCGGCGGCGTCCACCTGCGTGGACGCCCGGCGGAACGCCCGCCCGGCACACCCCCCGCTTGCGGGGGGTTGGGGGGTCAGTCGCCAGCCGAGGCGCAGCGCAGCAGGGACGCGCTTGCTTGCCGCCTGACAATTCATGCCTGGACCCGCCGTCACGCGGCTCGTCCGTGAGGCGCCCGCGTAGCTCCTGTCACTAACTCCTGATTGCACCCGACCATGATCTCTGGATCCGTCCAGGATTTGTGCTATACTCTTCTTATCCATCCTCTAAACCGAGCCAGGAGGTGCGCGCTCTTGATGGTTGAGCACCGGGACCGTGGTGATGAGTCATTCTCCGCATGACCATCTTCGTCATCTGAAAGGCAGGGATGCTATGTTCACGACAAAGTGGTTGAAGCTATTCGGCGTCTTTTCGATCCTCGCGCTCGTGCTGGCTGCCTGTGGCGGCGCACCAGCGACCACCCAGCCAACCGCCGCCCCCGCACAGCCAACAACCGCTCCGGCGCCCACCGGCAGCGGCAAACTCGAAATCTTCAGCTGGTGGACGAATGCCGGCGAAGCCGACGGGCTGAACGCCATGTTCGACATCTACAAGCAACAGAATCCTGGCGTGGAAATCGTGAACGCCACCGTCGCCGGCGGCGCAGGCACGAATGCCAAAACCGTGTTGAAGACTCGTCTGCAGGGCGGCCAGCCGCCGGATAGCTGGCAGGTACACGCGGGCAAGGAACTGACGGCATACGTCGATGCCGGGCAGATGGAGCCGCTGACACAGTTCTTCAAGGAGCAGGGCTTCGACAAGGTGATGCCGCCGAAACTGCTCGAGCAGATCACCTACAACGGCGAAATCTGGTCGGTGCCGGTCAACATCCACCGCTCGAACGTGCTCTGGTACAACATCAAGATTTTCCAGGAGAATGGTCTGACCCCGCCAAAGACCATGGACGACTTCTTCAAGGTGGCGGATGCGCTCCAGGCGAAGGGTATCATCCCGCTGGCAGTCGGCGGCAAGGACCGGTTCGAGACGCCGCACCTGTTCGAGAGCGTGCTGCTGGCAGTCTTTGGACCAGAAGATTATGCCAAACTGTTCCAACCCGGCGCCGACTGGAGTGACCCGCGTGTGCGCGAGGCTGCGGAAATCGCCAAACGGATGCTGGAGTACTCCAACAGCGACCGCTCGTCGCTGGGGTGGGCTGACGCCGCGCAACTGGTGCTCGATGGCAAAGCGGCCATGACGATTATGGGCGACTGGGCGCATGGCTACTTCATCGGCAAGGGCGCGAAGGTCGGCGTCGATTATGGCTACGCTCCCGCGCCGGGCAACGAAGGCGTCTTCATGTGGCTGTCGGACAGTTTCGGTCTGGCGAAGGGCGCGCCAAACCCGCAGCAGGCGAAGGCGTGGCTGGCGCTCTGCGGCTCGCGTGAAGGGCAGGACGCCTTCAACCCGAAGAAGGGGTCCATCCCGGCGCGCACCGACGCGGACGTAAGCCTGTACGACGAGTACCTGCAGTACTCGATCAAAGCCTTTGGCAGCGAGCAGCTGGCGCCGAGCGTCGTTCACGGCGCCGCCGCTCCCGAAGCGTACATGACCGAATACGGCAACGCATTGAACGTCTTTGCCAGCGACCTCGACGTTGATGCAGTCGTCGAGGCGCTGAAGGACGCTGCGAAGGACCTCAAGTGACATAAAAGGCGCAGAACACGGAGAGACGTTGTTGAGACGTAGCATGCTACGTCTCAACGTCTCTTCGCGTCCATCCGCAAAGGAGCACGCATGCAACAGGCAAAGACGCTCAGCGCACGTCCCGCCCGCCGGGTGCGCTGGATGAACCGGGATCGGGCGGTTGCGCTGTTGATGATCGCCCCATCGGCGCTGGCAATCGCCGTCTTCGTCTATGGATTCATCGGCTGGACCGCCTACATCTCGATGACCGACTGGCGGGGACTGACGATGTCAACGTCGTTCGTCGGGTTCGATAACTATCAGACGATCTTCAGCACCGCGCGTTTCCAGACGAACATCCGCAACCTGATTGTCTTTACGATCTTCTTCCTGGCGTCGTGCCTGGTGATCGGGCTGTTGCTCGCCGTGCTCGTCGACTCACGGATCCGCGTCGAGGGGTTCTTTCGCTCGGTCTACATCTTCCCGATGGCGCTGTCGTTCATCGTGACCGGCGTCGTCTGGCAGTGGTTGTTTGCGCCAGGCAACTGGCCCAACGACCCGACCGGCATCAACCTGCTGTTCAAGCAGTCGGGGCTTGGGTTTTTACAGGCGGCATGGACGACCGACACGAACGTTGTACCGGGATGGCGCATCGAGGGGGTACGCACCCGGATCGGCATCCCGATGGCGATGATTCCGGTGGTCGTTGCGGCGGTCTGGCAGATGTCGGGGTTTGTCATGGCGATGTACCTGGCAGGGTTGCGCGGCATTCCAGAAGAGATCAAAGAAGCGGCGCGGGTCGATGGCGCGACTGAGTGGCAGGTGTTTCGCACTATCACGCTGCCGATGCTGCAACCGATCACTCTGAGTGCAGTGATTATTCTGGGGCATATTTCGCTGAAGATTTTCGACCTGATCGTCACGATGACCGGCGGTGCGCCCGGTAACAATACCGAGGTGCCAGGACTCTACATGTATGAAATCACCTTCAAAGCCAACAAATTCGCCGAGGGCGCAGCAGTGGCGATGGTGATGCTGGTGGTTGTCGCGTTGCTGGTGGCGCCGTACCTGATCTACAACCGGCGAACAGAGGTGGAGCGATGAGTAGTGTTGCCATACCTGCACCGGGGCGACGGCGCATCCGCTGGTCGCGCGTGGTCATTTACAGCATCATGATTGCGTTTCTGCTCTTCTTTCTCCTGCCGGTCTACCTATTGCTGATCACCAGTTTCAAGAGTTTCGATCAGGTGAGCCTCAGCCGGATGTGGGACCTGCCGACGCGGTTTTCGCTCGAAAGCTTTGATCGCGCCTGGAACGGCGGCGAAGGGGTGATCGGGATGCGCGGCAGTTTCTGGAACAGTGTGCAACTCGTCGTTCCGGCGACGGTCATCTCGTGCATCCTGGGATCGCTCAACGGCTATGTGTTGTCGAAATGGCGCTTTCCCGGCTCGGAAACACTCTTTACCCTGATTCTCTTCGGCATGTTCATCCCCTACCAGAGCGTCCTGGTGCCACTGGTCGAAGTATTGCGCGAAATCCGGCTGTATGCCACGATACCCGGCCTGATCCTGGTGCACGTGGTCTACGGCATTCCGATCACAACCCTGATTTTCCGAAACTACTACGCGACAGTGCCGAACGAACTTGTGGAAGCAGGGAAGATCGATGGCGCCGATTTCTTCGGCATCTACCGCCATGTGATGCTGCCGCTCTCCGCGCCTGGCTTCGTGGTTGTGGCGATCTGGCAGTTCACCTCGATCTGGAACGAGTTCCTGTTCGGGCTGATCATCACCAACGACCCACAGTTACGCCCGGTGACCGTGGCGTTGCAAAACCTGTCGGGAAGCCAGTTTACGCAGTGGAACGTACAGATGGCCGGAGCGCTGCTGGTTGCGCTGCCGCCACTGCTGGTCTACATTTTCCTGGGGAAATACTTCCTGCGCGGGCTGCTGGCGGGGTCGCTGAAGGGGTAGACGAACGATTACAGCCAGCGTAACGAAAAGCGGTGCGGATAAAATGAAAGCTAATCGGGTGTACAAAGACTCAGGCGAGATTAAGAGATAACTGGGATTCTTTCGTCCCTGAAAGCGAAAGCGCAGGAACAGCCCGCAGACTCATCGCATAGTATTCTCTGTTCTTCTCAATGCCAATCGCCGTGTACCCGACCGCTTCCGCAGCAGCCAGGGTGGAACCGGCGCCCATGAAGGGGTCAAGAACGATGCCTTTGCCAAGGGGCAGGGAGGCATACACAATCTGACGCAGAAACGATTGCGGTTTCAGGCTTGGATGGTTCGCAATCGCGCGCTCTTTCTGTGGGGTGCGTTCGCTCTCGATCACGTCTTCAAACGGATTGCCATCCGGTTTACGCCGCAATCCGCCGGTCTGGAACATTCTGAGGCACTCGCCGACCGTCATATCTTTCGGAACCGGCTTGCGGAAGATGCCCCACGGCTCGTAACACCCGCGCGGCATCGAGCAGACGCCAGGGAACTCTTCTTCCGCATTCTTTGGACGATCACCGCCGCGGAGCGTTCGGACGAGCCGGATGACCTGCCCGCGAAACTCAAGCCCGGCATCGATCATTGCAGCAAAAACGACTTGTGAGAGAAATACGTTTGACACGACGAAGACATGGGCGCCGGGACGAAGAATCCGCAGGGTCAGACGAGCCCACTCGTAAAAGTATTCCTAAATGCGCGCCCTTTCCCGGTCATTGAGCGCTGTAAACCGTGGCAGTGGCGACCGGTTGTGACCGTCAAACGATGGTGGGATGCGCCAGACGCCTCCGTGACCATTTGAGCGTTTTTCCAGCTGATCGGGGTCGTATTCCTTAATTCCGTAAGGCGGATCGGTGACAATCGCGTGCATGCTTTCAGCAGGCGCCCGTTGCATCCATGCGAAGCAATCTGCATAGATCGCCAGCGATCGTGGAAAAGCATGCGATTCGTAATCGAAGGCAAAGGTCTGTTTGAGGTCATCAGCGGTCATACGATGTCACCTGATCATCAATCGTTTCGCCAAATGTACTGGGAGAAGGAGAGAGCGTTTATCCTGCGTTTGATGGAACACGGTCCTGCGCCTGGCAGGAGCGTCTGGCGACGGGAGGAACTGCGTGAGCGCCAGAGTGCTGGTGGACACGAATGTTCTGGTCTATGCCTATGATCGCGCCAAGCCTGAACGACAACAACGCGCCTTCGAAGTTCTGGACCTTCTCTCCATGAGCAACACTGGCGTGCTCAGCACACAGGTGCTTTCTGAGTTCTTTGTTGCCGTAACTCCAAAGATCCTACTCCCCTTCCTGTACCGGATGCCTGTGATCGGATCACCAACTATCTCCAGAGTTGGACCATCTTGGAGATAACGGGTATGATTGTTCTGGAAGCTGCGCGTGGGGTGCGTGATCACCAGTTCAGCTTTTGGGACGCTCAGATCTGGGCTACTGCCCGCCTGAACCAGATCTCGGTTGTCTTTAGCGAGGATTTCAACCCGGGATGGATCACAGAAGGAGTTCGCTTCGTGAATCCGTTTGCTGCGGATTTCCAGATAGAAACCTGGCTGAGCAGATAAGGTTCCGGTGCGACCTCAACACTTCGTCGCTCCATCCTCCAACCGCCCCATCACCATCTGATACACCGCTGCCAGCGGCACACCGCGCTCGCGCGCGATCCGGGCGCAATCTTCGTACTCTGGCGCAGCGCCAAGCAGTTCACCGCGCCACCATTTTCGTTTGACCCGTACCGTGCCCAGCGGCGTGGCAACCTCCCTGATGTCGCGGTCGCATACGTGGCGCTCAACAGGACGACGCCGCACCCCTAGCGTCGTCGTTTCGCGCATGATCAGGTCAACGACCATTTCCTCCAGATCGGCGGGCACGAGAGCGGAGAGCAGCGCAGCGGTGCGTCCTTTCTTCATCAGAATTGGCGTGCACCAGACATCGAGGGCGCCGGCTGTGCGCAGCCGGTCGGCGGCATATGCGATGTGCGCAGCCGGCTGGTCATCGATGTTCGTTTCCAGCAGCACCAGATCCTGCTGCCGGTCGGCGCCGTCTTCCTTGTCGAGATCGCCCAGCCAGACGCGCAGGGCATTCGGGCGCTCCGTCTGGCGGGCGCCAAAGCCATAGCCGACGGTGCGCAGGCGTATCGGCGGGCGGCGAAAGGTTGCCAGCGCTGCCAGGATCGCTGCGCCGGTCGGAGTCGTCAACTCAAATGACGTCTCATCAGGGGTAACCGGTGCGCCAGCCGACGCCAGGATTGCCAGCGTTGCGGGAGCAGGGACAGGCAGGGGACCATGCGCCGTGCGCACCCATCCGGCGCCAAGCGGCAGCGGCGAGGCAAAGACCTGCTCGACCCCAAGCAGGTCGAGTCCTGCCACCACGCCGACGATGTCAACAATCGCGTCGAGTGCGCCGACTTCGTGGAAATGGATCTGATCGACCGTCGTCCCATGGACTCGCGCCTCGGCTTCTGCGAGGATGGTAAAGATGCGGATACTACGATCGATGACTGCTGCGGGCAATGACGCGGCGCTGATGATGGCGCGGATGTCGTCGAGGTTGCGGTGGACGTGACCTTCGGGCGCAACGACGTGGGCGCGCGTGCCGGCGAGCGGTCCGCGCACCTCGCGTGTGGCGTGCAGGTCCCATCCGGCGACGTTGAGACGCTGCAACGCCTCGCGGAGCGCCTCGAGCGACAACCCGGCGTCCAGCAGCGCGCCAAGCGCCATATCGCCGCTGATGCCGGAAAAACAGTCAAAGTAGATGACCCGTGGCATACATCCTTCTCGAGCACAGTATCAGAGTCATCTGAAAAGTCGCCTTACGAGGCGCCGTCAGTGACTCGCCCAGCCAGTTCACGTTTTCAGACACGCTCTCAGCGTGATAGCAACGCAGCGTGCATACTCAGCGCCGTGTGGACTCACCATCTTCACCGTCAGACGACGGCTCTTCAACTGAAACGCGATTGCGCCCGTGTTGTTTGCTCTGGTACAGCATCTGATCGGCGCGATCAAAAAGGCTGAGCGGCGTATCATCTGAACGAGCGACCGCTACGCCAAGCGAGACGGTCACACGAACGGTTGCGCTGTTGGTCGAGAGCGCAGATTGTTCCACCAGCATGCGCAAACGTTCTGTAATGACGCTCAGCATACCGACGCTGACATTCTGCACAACGATGGCGAATTCCTCGCCGCCCCATCGCCCGACGGCATCGAATGCACGCACGTTGTACGCCAGCGTGCGCGCGACCATCCTCAACACCTCGTCGCCGGTCAGATGCCCAAAGGTATCATTGACCGCCTTGAAATGATCGATGTCGGCCAGGACGACCCCAAAGGGCCAGCCATAGCGGCGCAATTCTTCGAGGCGGGCGTGTGTGATGCTTTCGATGAAACGCCGGTTGCCAACGCCGGTCAGTGGATCGAGCAGCGCTAACTGGCGCAGACGCTCGATTTCTTCCAGCGCCGCTTTCTGCTGCGAGTTATCGCTGAACACTTCGACTGCGCCGATGATCTCCCCATGCTCATCCCGGATCGGCGTCACACGCACCAGCACCGGCGCGCGATGCCCTTGTTTGTGGTGCAGAATAACCTCTGCCTGCCGTGGTTGACCATCACGAATGGTCGCAGCCAGCGGACACATGTCGGTGCATAAACGTCGTCCGCATTCGTCGATATGACACAGCAGGTTATCGCCGCAGAAACGTCCCGTCACCTCATTGGCGCTATACCCGGAGAGGCGTTCTGCGCCACCGTTCCAGTACAGAATGCGACGATGCCGGTCAACAAAATACACGCCATCGTACATCTCATCGAGCAGGTGTTTGTAAAATGCGTCGTTCATCGCGCGCCTCCGGGTCGATGCAGGATTACGACGTGCGTTTCACTCGGAGCAAGTATAGCACTTTTGATGTGTCGCCAGAATGCCACAACAGGAACGACTCTGATACAATATCAGCAACGATTGGACGCCAACAGCAGAGGAGCATCCTGGTATGCGCATGATTTTGTTAGGCGTCGGGACGGCGGTGCCGGACGCCGACCGTGATTACACGCATATGGTCTGGGAAGCGCCAGATGGGCTGGTGCTGGTCGATGCCGGCGGCAGTACGTACCAGCGGTTGCTGCGTGCCGGCGTCAATCCGCGTGACTTGAGGGCGATGATTCTGACGCATTCGCACACCGATCATCTCAATGGTTTGCCTGGACTGCTCTTTTCGCTGAAACTCGCCGGATACGACCGACGTCTACCGGTCTATGGCAATGCGCCAACCCTGGCAGCCGCGCAGCGTATTCTCGAAGCGTTTGAACTCGAGCAGTATCAGCCGGAGATCGATTGGATTTCGATTGAAGCAGGCGATGAAATCACCCTGGACGGCGCGCCATACCGTATTCACACCGCGCCAACCGTCCATTCGCGCCCTTGCCTTGCGTTGCGCTTCAGCAGCGACGATGGGCGCGCGCTGGTCTACTCCGCCGACACTGAGCCATGCGACGCAGTGCGTGACCTGGCACGCGGCGCCCTGGTCCTGATCCACGAAGCCACAACGCCGGAACCATTTCCCGGTCATACGTCGCCATACCAGGCAGGCGAAGTCGCGGCTGCCGCCGGAGTCGAGCGGTTGGTGCTCGTTCACTACAGCCCGCGCTGGACGATGAGCGCCGATCGTGCGATTGCCGAAACCCGCGCCGCAGGGTTCACCGGCGAGGTCGAAATCGGGCGAGAGTTCGCGTCGTATCCACTGCCGCCGGTGTTACCGTCATCGATGTGAGCAGATGTCAGATCCGCCCCCATGATCAAGAACTCGGGTTCTATGACCACAAGCGCTCATTCGCCTCCTGACCTCATTCCGCCTTCGGTCGCGGCAGTAACGCAATATCCGCATCTGTACTATCAGACGGGGCGCGCGCTGGCGGTGCAGGCGCGACGCATCGCCGAGCGGTGTGCATGGTTTGTGCCGCGTCCAGCCGCAGTAACAACGCTCGAACAGGCAATACGCGACTGTAACGGAGGCATCGTGGCGCTCGATGGCGATCACGGCGGCGGCGCAACAGCGCTGATCTGCCGGCTGGCTGCCACGCGCCGATGGGCATTCTGGCTGCCTGAAGATGATGCTGGCGGTGGTCTGGCGGCGCTTTGCGCGCAGACGCTGGCGCTTGCCGATCTGCCGGCGCCGCTGGTTCCGCCGATTGCGTCACGCGATGCGCTGACCCTCGAACGGCTGCTCGCGGAAGCGGCAGAGAAACAACCCTCTGGCGATCCTTTGGTTGTTCTTATCGGACGAATGCCAGATGACACTGACGTGCCTGTGCCGCCTCCACTGCCTGTCAGTCTTCCTTCTGGCGTGGTTGTCGTGATGCTGACAACGCCAGATACGCAACAACCGGCGATCGGGGCGCATTTTGCGGCCCGCGTATCGCTCCATGCTGATGAGGCATGGCTGGCGGACGTTGCCGCTCACCTGAGCAGGAACCGTCGTCTGGCGACCATCCTGGCGTCACGCAGTCGGGGATCGCCGCTCTATCTTCGCCTGGCAATTGGATTGCTGGCGGGACGGGCAATCGACGGAAAACGTCTTCCCTCTGGATTGACCGACCTGCATCAACACTGGTGGGAACGGTTGGAGCCACACGGGCGCGCCCTGGCGTGCGTTCTTGCCGCTTCCCGTGAGCCGTTGCCGCTGACGCTGGCAGCAATGCTGGCGGGAAGCGCCGAAGAGTCCATCCGGCATCTGGTGCAACGCTGGGGTCCACTCATCGAGCGTACTGAAGCGGGCATTCGATTGTACCATCGCGCAACACGCGCATTCATTGCCGGAATGTCGGGAGACAACCTGGCATCGGCTCACGCGCGCTTTGTCGAACTGACCCTTGCACAGTCGAACGGGATGACCGAGCGGTCGGGCTGGCAGGACGAGATCGCATTGAGCCGTGAATTCGCCCGTCACAGCGCACTCGGCGGCAGCGCAACGCAAGCGGCGATCAGCAGTGTGGTCCGGCGCGCCTGGGTGCGCGCGCAGGAGCGGCGCAGCGGCAATCTAAGCGATGCGGCTGTCGATGGGTTGTGGGCGCTGCGCGCAGCCGCAAAGAACGACGCAGCACTCCCGCTGTTGCGAGCCGCAGCCCTGACCGGCGGGCTGGCCTTTCTGGCGCGCACCCTGCCGCCCCATGCGCCTGCCGAAGTGTTCGCCGCCGCCGTTGATCGCGGGCAACCGCGCGACGCAACGATGAAGCGCATCCGGGTAATGATCGACCAGTTGCCGGATGGACGCGACAAGGCGCTGGCGTTGCGCAATCTCGGCGAAGTCTGCTACGCACTGCGCATGCGCGCGCCAGCGATGCGGATGCTCTCCGAAGCGCTCGACCTCGAAGCGCCCGGTCCCACCCGGCAATGGCGCGATCAGCACGAAGAAACCCTCGTTGCGCTGGCGCGCGCCGCGATTGGCATTGGTGCACCCGACACGGCGCTTGGCATCACAACCCGTATCGTCCATGCTGAACGGCGCGGCATGATCGAAACCGAAGTCGTGCGCTGGCTGATCGCACACAGGCGGTTGAGCCGCGCCGAAGAGGTGGCGTATGCAATAGCGCATCCGGGGAACCACGACTGGGCCATGGCGGAAGTAGCAATTGCGCACGCACGTGCTGGCGACTATGAGCGCGCCGGTCTGGTGCTTGACACACTGCGCAGTGCCACGACGGTTGCGTGGGTCACTGCCGAACTGGCCTGTGATGCGGCTCGACGCGGCAACCCGCGCGCTGCGGATCGGGTGATGCTCCTGCCGAACCCGGCGCTGCGCGATCGTGCGCTGGCGCAGGTGGCGCGCGCGCTGATCGTTCAGGTTGCGCCAGAGACCGCGCTCGAAGTTGCGCGCCTGATCGATGACCACGAAACCCGCGCCCGTTGCCTGATCGACATGGCGCTCGACCATCCGCCGATTGCGGCGCAGGCGCTCGACGAAGCCGCCACCGCCGCAATTGCCGTCGAAGGAGAGGAGCGGGCATCGGTGATTGCGGCGTTGGCGGCAGCCGAAGCGGCCAGCGGGCAATTCGAGGTCGGTATGCGGATGGCGGCGCTGCTCCCCGAAGGCGAGGAGCGAGACCGCGCCCATTCGCGTACTGCAATTGCGCTGGCGCGCCGGGGTGACTACGCAACGGCAGAGACCGTTGCGCTGACCATTGCAGATGAAGACGAACGCAGTTGGGCGCTCGACGAACTGGCGCGCATTCTGGCGGCGAACGGGCGCCACCGCGATGCATTTGCGCTGGCGGCGCAAATTGGCGACGCTGGAGCACGGGCGCGGCTCGAAGCCGACCTGGCGATTGCCTGGGCGCGATCCGGCGCTGCGGCGGCAGCCCATGCACGCACTGAACAGATCACTGTCCCCACTGAGCGCGCGCGCGCGCAAGCAGCCATCGCGCAGCCGCTGGTCGAATCCGGCGCGCGCGCGCGCGCGTTCACCAGCATTGCCGATGTGCTGCCCCCCGATGTGCGCAGTCGCTACTTGCTTGCCGCTGCACAGGCGCTTGCCGCCCACGGGTTGCCCGAAGACGCCGAAGAAGTGGCGCGGCTCATCCCACGACCGCTGGAACGCGCACGCGCCCTCGTTGCTACGGCGCGCGCCGTCGTCAAGTGCCAGGATACCAGACGCGCTCATCTCCTCCTCGGTCAGGCATTTCTGACCATCGCTCCGCTCGGACGCACCGAGACGCTCCAGTGTATCGGCTGGGCCGCCGACGCGCTGGCGCTGATCGGCGGTGCGGAACTGCTGCTGACCGCCGCCGCTGCCCTGGATGAAATCGACTCCTGGCTCGTTGGGTGAAGGGTTGAACGTTAAGCGTGGGAAGGTTACAGGTGGGCGTTGAACGTATGCAGGTTGCAGATGCGCAGACTGGGGCGCGCCTGCGATGCGCCCGCCATGACGTTGCACATTGCATTCCCGGCATCTGCACAAAATATGCATCGATACCCGGTTTTGACAACCACGGTGTCACCGGCGTATCATCGTCTTGTCTTTGTGTCATCGTCTCCCCAGGCAAAAAGGTGACGACCAGTTCCACGAGCAGGTGATCGGGCTGCGCCGGAGTGACAGCGGCGTCTTCTACCTGCACGGCGACCACCTGGGGAGCGTGAGCGCCGTGACAAACGCAAGCGGCGCGCTGACGGCGCTGCAGCACGACGACCCATGGGGCCGGGTGCGCACCGGCGGCGTCGGGCAGACCGCGCTGAACTTCACCAGGCAACGCCTTAATGCGACGGGGCTGCAGTGGCCCCTTGATCAACAACTCCTGCTGCTGGAAGAAATGACCCGCACCCTGCGCACAGAGCTGGCGTCGAACAGTGCACCGTCGCCCCGCCCGGCGCCAGCGATGTGGCGCGGTCTGCTCAAGACCGCTGCTCCTGC